>DASXPS010000214.1 GCA_036493475.1 Sporichthyaceae bacterium
TGCTGGTGGTGCCCGGCCGGATGGTAGGACGGCGCCCCGTGCCCGAGGTGGGCATGGCGGACCAGGCCGAGCTCCTCGAGCAACTCCAGGGTGCGGTAGACGGTGGAGATGTTGATGCCGCTGGCGGTGCGTTGCACCTGCGTGGCGACCTGCTCGGGGGTGGCGTGTTCCAACTCCATCACCGCGGCCAACACCAGTTCGCGTTGCGGGGTGAGCCGATAGCCCTTCTCCCGCAGGGTGACGCGCCAGTCCGGCTCGTCGTGGTGGGCGTGCGGCTCGGCCATCGTCAGGCCCGTTCGAGCTGCGCCGAGACGTGTGGCTGCAGAGGCAGCCCCATGGCCTCCATCTCGTACACCCACCCCAGCCGACCCTCGACCAGCCCGTAGAGCCGATGCCCGCGCCGGTAGTCCTTCGCGGACTCCACCTTCACCACTTTGCGCGTGGCGATTTCGATGACCGGGCCGCGGATCTCGCCCTCCAGCGCCTCCAAGAAGCCGGTCGGGTGGGTGAGCAGCACCTCGAGCACGCCCCCCTCACCGGGCCGCCAGAAGCCGGTCTCCATGGCCAGCGGGCGCAGCGGCTTCCCGTCCTCGTCCAGCGCCCAGGTGCGGCTCGTGTAGTACAGGAACGGCTTGCCGTTCTGCGAGAACTCGATGCGCTGCCCGAACAGCGTGCGCTGGATCGTCGGGTACTCCACGACGCCCTCGCCCTCCCACGCGCCGAGCAGGAACGCCAGCGGCACGCAGAGCGGATGCAGGTCCGGCGGGATCTCGAACACCGGTCAGCCCGTCCGCAGCAGACGCCAGGCCGCACGCAACGCGACGGTTGCCCCCAGCAGGGCGCCGGCGGCGAGCGCGCCGGCGAGCGCGGTGGTCACGGTGTCCTCCCGAGGGTTCGAGGTCTGAGCTGAGTTTAGGCGGGTCGCGGGCGGGACGAAGGTGACACCACCGGAACTACGCGGACGAACCGTCAGCCCGGCGACATTCCCTTTCCGCAAAGGCCGTCCAGCGCGCTGACGCGTCCCGCGACCATGGCGCAGGGATGCAACCGGAGAGCGGCCGGTCGACGTATTAGGGGCAGGACCAACACCGGGAGACACCGCCTGCATGGACCAGACCCGCCGCGATGATGAGTTCCGCCAGTACGTCCTGCACCGCCGCCCCGACCTGCTGCGCACCGCAACGCTGCTCGGCGCGGGCGACCCTCACCTGGGCGAGGATCTCGTCCAGATCACCCTGACCAGGTTGTATGTGGCCTGGCCCCGGGTGCGGCCGCAGACCCGCGACGCCTACGTGCACCGCGCGTTGGTGAACGCGGCCATCGACGAAGGGCGTCGCCGCAAACGGCGCCCGGAGATCCCCACCGAGACGATGCCCGATCGGCCCGCGCCGGAACTGCCCGACGCGCTCACCGACGGCCCGCTGCGCGAGGCGCTGGGTGCACTGCCCAGCCGTATGCGCGCCGCGGTCGTGCTCGTGCACTGGCTCGACCTGGACACCGACGCCGCCGCCGCCGCACTGGGCTGCCGGGCCGGGACCGTGAAGAGCCAGGCCTCGCGGGGTGTCGCCAAGTTGCGCATCCTGCTCGACGCCCACCCCTACGCCACCTCCGGAGGTACCCGATGACCGACCTGCACCCCATGTTCGAGGACCTGGCCGGCACGTCCGGCCCGATCAACTCCGGCGTTCTGGACGCGGACCTGCTCCGCGGCCGGCGCGCCCTTCGCGCCCGTCGTCGCAACGTCCTGGCCGGCGGCACGTTCGCGTTGGCCGCCGTGGTCGGGGTGTCCGCCCTCTCGCTGGGCGGCTCCTCCGGCGCCTCCGCGCCGAACATCGCGGCTGCCCCGATCACCGCACCGGTGACCGTGCCGGTGCAAACCCCGCACATCTCCTTCGTCGCCTACACCGGCGACCAGGCGGCCCCCGGGTTCCGGGTCGACTCGATCCCCGACGGCTGGAAGATGCAGGGCGTCTCGCAGTACGCCCTCAACATCGTCCCGCCGGGCCTGCACACGGACATGAACAGCTTCGTCGGCAAGCTCGTGGTGATGCTGGAGTCCGCCGACGCCGACCCGAGCGACCTGTCCAACCTCCCGGACGGCATCACCGTCACCCACACCACGGTGGACGGCCGGCCGGCCGTGATTTTCAAGGAGGGGACGGACTCCACGGCCTCGGCCTCGCTGCACTGGACCGACGCCGCCGGGCACCGCATCGACGTGCAGTGGCCGCAGAGCGCCGGCTGGAGCGACAACGAGATGACCCAGTTCGCGACCGGCGTCCACGTGCTGGGCGCCGCCAAGGCGGGCCGGGGCTGAGGTCGGCGATGGCGCCCGCCGCATAGGTTGGGCGCCATGAGCCGATCCCTCGTGGTCAAGGTCACCGCCGGCGCTGATGCACCGGAACGCTGCAGCCAGGCGTTCACGGTCGCCGCGGTGGCCGCCGCCTCGGGTGTCCCCGTTTCGCTGTGGCTGACCGGGGAGAGCGCTTGGTTCGCTCTCCCCGGTCGGGCCGCCGAGTTCGACTTGCCCCACGCGCAACCGCTGCCCGAACTGATCGACACCATTCTGACGTCCGGTCAGATCACCCTGTGCACCCAATGCGCCGCCCGCCGCGACATCAAACCCGACGACGTCCTCCCCGGCATCCGCATCGCCGGCGCCGCCGTCTTCGTCACTGAGGCCCTCGCCGAAAACGCCCAAGCCCTCGTCTACTAGGGCGGGGCGGGCTGCGCTTCTCCCCCGAGTGTGTAGTTGCGCAGGCCATACGGGCCGTTAGAGCTGCATAACTGCACACTCGGGGGAGTTGTGCACAGGCGAGGCGATTGCCTGCGCAAGGATCGCGGCGAACGGCAGGGTGTGCCGCATGGTTGAGCACCCCAGACCCGGCGGCGCGTTCCCGAGCACCGACCGCGTGCGCCTCGGCATTACTCGAGGCGTATTGCAGGGACCGCGGTACCGGACGGTGCACCGGGGAGTCCACGTCGGCCGGGACGAACAGCTGGAACTCGAGGATCGCTGCCGCGCGCTCGGCCTCATCCTCGGACCCGACGCCGTCTTCAGTCATCACACCGCCGCCGCACTGCACGGTGCACCCGTTCCCGACGAGCCGTTGCTGCACATCAGCACCACGGCGACCGTCGAACCCCGCATCGACGGGGTCGTCGCTCACCGGCTGCGGGATGTGGGTCCGACTCACACACTCAGCGGCCTGCGCCTCACCTCACCGGCCCGCACCTTCGTGGATCTCGCGGCGTTCCTGGACCTCACGAATCTCGTGTGCACCGGCGACGTGCTCGCCGTCCGAGAGACGGCCGGCGTGGCATCACTCCGTCGGCAGATCTTGCTGGGTGGTGGCCGGCGCGGTATTCGCCTGGCTCGTCGGGCGATCGAGTTGATCAACCCACGATCGAAGTCGTACATGGAATCGAAGCTGCGCTTGATGCTTGTGCTCGCCGGGTTGCCGGAGCCGGACGTGAACAAGGACGTCTACGACGCGCGCGGCAAGAAGGTCGCCTGCCCGGATCTGTCGTGGCGACCGGTACTGCTCGGGCTGCAGTACGAGGGCAACCATCACCGCATCGACGCGCGCCAGTGGCATCGCGACATCGGCCGGGACGAAGACATGGTGGAACTGGGTTGGACGATCTTGCGCATCACCGCGGACGACGTCAACGTCACCCCGGCGGCCACCATCGTGCGCATTCGCCGCGTGTATGACCGACTGTCCCGCAAGCGCGCAGCATGATCGCGCCGCAGCGCCGCACCAGTCCTGCATAACTCTCCCGAGTGTGTAGTTGTGCAGGCTTAGCGGCCTGTTTGGGCTGCACAACTACACACTCGGGTGACTACCGCACCCGCACTCAGGCGGGGAGGGCGACCTCGACCTCGGCGATGCTGCCGATGGTGGCAGTTACGGCTTGGTCGGCCTTGGCGCCGGGGGCCAGGGTGCGCAGCGTCCACTCCCCCGGGCCGGCGAAGAACCGGAAGTGGCCGGTGGCGGAGGTGGGGACCTCCGCGGTGAACTCACCGGTGCGGTCCAGCAGCCGGACGTAGGCGCCGGCCACGGGTTGGCCGCCCTTGGTCACCACGCCCTGGATGATCGCCTCCTTGCCGGGGTCCACGTTCGCGCCCAACGCCGGGCCACCCGCGGTCGCGCCGCACATCAGGCCACCCCGCCCTCGGGGTCACCGGGGTTGTCGCCCAGGGTGATCGGCACGCCGACCAGCGCGCCGTACTCGGTCCACGAGCCGTCGTAGTTGCGCACGTTGGTCTGGCCGAGCAGCTCGTGCAGCACGACCCAGGTGTGCGCCGAACGCTCGCCGATGCGGCAGTACGCGATGGTGTCCTTGCCGAAGTCCACGCCCGCGTCTTGATACAGCGCGGTGAGCTCGGCGTCGGACTTGAACGTGCCGTCGTCATCGGCCGCCTTGGACCACGGAATGTTCACCGCGGTCGGCACGTGCCCGCCCCGCTGCGACTGCTCCTGCGGCAGGTGCGCCGGCGCCAGGATCCGCCCGGCGTACTCGTCCGGCGAACGCACGTCGATCAGGTTTTCCTTGCCCAGCGAGTCCAGCACGTCGGAGCGGAACGCGCGGATCGAGCGGTCCTGGGGCTTCGCGACGTACGTCGTGGCAGCACGCGAGGGCAGCTCAGTGACCTGCTCGCGGGAGTCCAGCTCCCACTTCTTGCGGCCACCGTCCAGCAGCTTCACATCACCGTGCCCGTAGAGCTTGAAGTACCAGTACGCGTAGGCCGCGAACCAGTTGTTGTTGCCGCCGTAAAGCACCACGGTGTGGTCGTTGCCGATGCCCCGGGAGGACAGCAACGCCTCGAACTGCTCCTTGGACACGAAGTCGCGGCGCACCGCGTCCTGCAGGTCCTGCTTCCAATCCAGGCGCACCGCGTTGCGGATGTGCCCCTTCTCGTACGCGCTGGTGTCCTCGTCGACCTCGACGAGGACGACGCTCGGGTCGTCGAGATGTGCCTCGACCCAGTCGGCGTCGACGAGCACGTCATTGCGGCTCATGGCGAATGTTTCCTTCCTGACGATGGGCATGGTTCATCGATCCGCACACAGGGCGGAGGAGGATCAGACGGGGCAAGCACGACGCCGCAACGGCGTCAGCACGGGGAAGAGGACTCGCAGACCGCCTGATTCAGGCGTGCGGACACAGGCAGCCGGCGACACGGCACAGATCCACTGCGCGCCGCTTGGTGAGCTGCACATCCCACAACATGCCCACGATCCTACGTTCTCAAGCGACGAACGGCACAAGCGCCCGGGGAAGCCGCGCCACCGGGAGCGCCGGCCCGGCCGCCGATTGATCCTTGCTGGACAGCGCGACGTTGTCCCCGGAGAAGCTGAAATGGAGTCCGTCGGCCTGCGGATCCAGCGTGACGTTCAGATTCGGCGGGACGTCGCGCAAGGGCACCCGGATGTCCGGCACCTGACGCGCGGCGATGCCGGCGTCCCCGGTCTCCGAGATGTCCACCTGCTCCGGCTTGATCAGTAACGTCTCGCCCTCAATACGCGGCCGCCCGGACGCCGAGGCGGTCAGTTCTCGCCCCAGCACGGTGACCTCGGTGGTGATCCGCACCAGTCCCGACCCGCCGAAATCCACCCGCAATGGCTTGGCGGCCTCGGTCAGCGCGTCATAGGTGATCAACCCGTCGCCGGAGATCTGCTCGGTGGTGATCCCGTCGCCGTGTCGACTGACCCCGTGCAGGTCCGCGTGCAGCCGGGCGATCTGCACCTTCCCGCCGTCCGCATCCACGACGTCGATCACCGCATGCCGGATCCTGCCGCGCATCAGCTCGGTCAGGAACGGGAAGCCGCCCAGGTCCACATTCGGCCGATCCGGGGTGGACAGCGTCGTCTTGATCCGCCCGGCCGCCACCCGCTCCACCGCGAGCTGGCCCCCCCGGTCGGCGACCAGCGCCAACACGGCCAACACGATCAGCACGATCACGGTGATCTTTCCCAAGCGCACTGCGTCATCCCACCAGCAGTCGGCCGAGGACGTACGACGCGGGTGCCGCCAAGACCACCGGCAGTGCCGAACCCACCACCAGGATGGCCTCCCCGGAACGCCGCGCCTCTCGCGCGGCGGACCGTCTCGCGGCTCGGCCCGCGGCCCGTCCGGCGGGCACGGCCGTGGGAACCACCGGCGCCGGATGCGCCAGATCCCAGGCCACGTACTCCGCTGCCCGCCGCCCGGCCACCGCCGACAGCGCGGCGACCGCGGCCAGCAGCGCAATCTCTGCGGTGTCCATGTCACCGGCGATCAGACCCGCCACCGTGCCCAGCACGGTGGCCACGGCGAACGCGGACGCCTCGGCGAGATTGGGCGGCAACGGCGCGGCGAGCACCGCGGTGGCCACACCGGCGGCCAGCACCGCGACCACGGTGACCGTCTGCCCGTGCGTCGCGCCGCGCTCGGCCAGCAGCGTGGCCGCGAGCAACGAGAGCACCACCGCGCTCACCGTGGCGGTGAGCGATGCGGTCACCCGCTCCCGACCATCGGTACGCACCAACTGCATCGCGATGGCAGCCGCCACGGCCGGCCCGAGTACCCCGGCCAACGGCCCCAGGGACGGGTCACCGCCACGCACCACCATCGCGATATCGCCGACGAACCCGCCGGCGATGGCCAACAGCGCACCCGGATCGCGGCCCGGCACCCCGAGCACGGCGTACCAGCCGACCACCAGCAGCGTCTGCGCGATCAGCACCGGCACCAGCAGTGCCGTCTGTCCGAGCAGGGAAGCCACCACCCCGGCCACGGTGACCGCGAGCGCCGCCGCCGACCCCATCGGCAGGCGGAACGGGGTCGTCACGGCGCGGAAACAACGGCGCAAGACATCGGGCGAATCCTGCCAGACCCCCCGAGCGTCAGCGAGGGAGTCCGTTCTCCGCCAAAGGCGGCAAGATGGGTTCTATGGCAATGGGCACGATCAGGTATTGGGCCGGCGCCCGCGCGGCAGCCGGCACGGAGACCGAGCCGTACTCCGCGGGCACCCTGGCCGAGGCGCTGGACGCCGCGCGCGCCGAACGCGGGCCGGAGTTCACCCGGGTGCTGTCGGTGTGTTCCTTCCTCATCGACGGCGACCCGGTGGGCACCCGCCCGCACGGCGAGGTGGCGCTCCCCGAGGGCGCAACGGTGGAGGTGCTGCCGCCATTCGCCGGCGGATGACTTCCGCACGACACATGTCTGACACACGCCCTGTGCGATTCTGGTTACCGGCAGAACGCACTGCACCCGACCGCGGGGCGGGACAAGGAGGCCGATGAGCACCCTGCTGATATTGAGCAACGCAGCCCAACCGGCTACCGAGGTGCTGCCCGCGCTCGGACTGCTGCTGCACCAGGTGCGCCTGGCGCCCGCGGAGGTCTCCGCGCTGCTCGATGTGCCGCCCACCGATGCGCTGCTCGTCGACGGCCGCCGGGACCTGCCGCACGTGCGCGGGCTGTGCCGGCTGATCCGCACCACCGGCATCACCTGCCCGCTGCTGTTGATCGCCACCGAGGGTGGGTTGGCCGCGGTCACCGCCGACTGGGGTGTGGACGACGTCGTGCTCAACACCGCGGGCCCGGCCGAGGTTGAGGCCCGGTTGCGGCTGGCCATCGGCCGGTTGGCCGGCATCGCCAATGACGACACCCCGGACGAGATCCGCAGCGGCGACCTGGTGATCGACGAGGCCACCTACACCGCCAAGGTTCGCAACCGCTACCTGGACCTCACGTTCAAGGAGTTCGAGCTGCTCAAATTCCTGGCCCAGCACCCGGGCCGGGTGTTCACCCGCGCCCAGCTGCTGCAGGAGGTCTGGGGCTACGACTACTTCGGCGGCACCCGCACCGTCGACGTGCACGTGCGTCGGCTGCGGGCGAAGTTGGGCAGCGAACACGAGTCGCTGATCGGCACGGTGCGCAACGTGGGCTACCGATTCGTGGTGCCCAGCGTCACCGGCAATCGGGCCACCGTCGACGTCGAACTACCCGACCAGTCCGAGACCGCCGACGACCCGCGTTGAGCGAGCGCAGCGAGCGAACCAATTGGCACCGGGTGCGCGTGGCCGATCGGCGCGCGGACCGCACGGAGGCCCGCCGTTGAGCGCGTCGGCGACGTATCCGGACGCCGCGGCCCGGACCGCGATCGCGGATCTGACCGCGGCCGCGACCGCCGCTGATGGCGCCGGCCCGTTCTCGGAGCAGATTCGCCTGGCCCTGGACGCCGCCCTGCCCGACCCCACCCACCTGCTGGTCCGGGACGGCGAGCGGGTGATCGGCTACGCGCAGGTCTGGCCGGACGGCATTTCGGAGTTGGCGGTGCACCCCGACTTCCGCCGGCGCGGCCATGGCCGGGAGTTGCTCAACCAGGTCCGCGCCACGGTGTCGGCGCCGCGGGTGTGGTCCTACGCCGGTCATCCCGGCGCCGACGCGTTGGCCGCCGAGGCCGGGTTGACCCGGGTGCGGGAGCTGTGGCGGATGCGTGCCCCACTGCCGGTCGGGCCCACCGCCGACCCGCCGGGCCCGGTGCCGCTGCCCGACGGGGTCAGTGTGCGTACCTTCGACCCCGCCTCCGACGCCGAGGCCTGGCTGGAGCTCAACCGGCTCGCCTTCGCCGGCCACAGCGAGCAGGGCCGGCTGACCCGCGCGGACCTCGACGCCCGCATGGCCACCGACTGGTTCGACCCGTCCGGATTCTTCCTGGCCGAGCGTGCGGGTCGGTTGGTGGGCTTCCACTGGACCAAAGAGCACCCGGCCGGCCCGGATCGCCCCGCGGCCGGAGAGATCTACGTGCTCGGTGTGCACCCCGCCGAGCACGGCGGAGGTCTCGGCCGGGCACTCACCCGGATCGGGCTGCGCCACCTCAGCAGCCGCGGACTGACCACGGCGCTGCTGTACACGGATGCGACCAACGCCCCCGCGGTGGCGGTCTATCGCCGGATGGGCTTCGAGGTGGAGGCGAGCAGCGTGATGTTCGCCTGACCCTCAGTCAGGTCCGTTGCAGGCCTGGGTTCCCGTCCTCGATCACGAACGACGCCCCGATATGCGCCGGCGACAGCGGGATGGACACCTTGTCCAGGGTGTGGAAGTCCGCGCGCAGTTCGTGCGCATTCGCCCGGCAACGCACCCAGCCCCGCCGCCCGTCGTAGTACTTCAGATACGGGAAGGCACGCATCGTGTCGCGCGCCCACGACTGGGTCGGTGTTCCATCGCCCATGGTGCTGATCGAGGTGGTGACCAGCTCCGACCCGATCGGACGGCCGCGGTCGCGGAACAGGTCGGAATGGATGTCCGTCGCCCAGTGCGAGTGCACGTCGCCGGTGAGGATCACCAGGTTGCGCACGTCCGCCGAACGGACCGAGTCCAACAGGCGCTGCCGCGCGCCGGGGTAACCGTCCCAGCAGTCGATATTCATCTTGGGGTAGGGGTAGGGCACCCCGAGGGAGTCGATCAGCTTCGGCGCCGGCGTGTACATCACCTGTTGGGCCAGCAGCGTCCACACCGCGTCCTGCCGGTGCAGCTGGGTGTCCAGCCACTTCTCCTGCGCCGGACCCATGATGCTGCGGCCGAGGTCCACGTGATCCAGGCAGCTCAGCTGGTCGCCGGTCAGACACACCTGCTTGTCCCGGTACTGCCGGGTGTCCAGCAGATGGAACGCGGCGGTGCGGCCCCATGGCACGGTACGGAACAGCTGCATGTGCGAGCCGGCCGGGTGGGCGCTGCGGCGCAGCGGCATGTGCTCCCAGTAGGCCTGGAAAGCCGCGGTCCGCATGGCCATGAAACCGGGTTGATCGGCCGGATCCCAGGCATGGTCGCCCGCCCAGTTGTTCGCCACCTCATGGTCGTCCGGGACGACCAACCAGGGCGCCACCGCGTGCGCGGCCTGCAGGTCGAGATCGGTCTTGTACTGCGCATGCCGCAGCCGGTAATCGGCCGGCGTGCGCAGGTGCTCGCCGACGTGCGGACGTACCGCGCCGCTGGGCGGGGCCTCGAAACCCGCCTCGTACTCGTAGAGGTAATCACCGAGATTGAGAATAAGGTCCGGTTCGGCCTCGGCAATGTAGCGATAAGCGGTGAAATAGCCGTGCTCGAAATTCGCGCAAGTGGTGCTCGCGAAATCGATTGACGCTGGAATGCCGGGCGCCGGTGCGGTGCGGGTGTGGCCCATGCCAGAAATGTGCATTCCGTTCCGGAATCGGTACCAGTACTCCCGGCCCGGCCGCAGCCCGGTCACCTCGATATGCAGCGAGTGCGCCTCGGCGGCCGGCGCCGTGGCCTCGCCGCCGCGCACCACGTTGGCAAAACCGGGGTCCTCGGCCACCTGCCACTGCACCCGGACGTCCTTGCCGGGATCCATGCCGCCCAGACCGTCGGGATCCAGCGGCGAGGGCGCCAGTCGCGTCCAGAGCACGAAGCCGTCCGGGGCAGGGTCTCCGGAGGCGATGCCCAGCGTGAAGGGGTAGGCGGTCAGTCCCGAGGTCAACGCCCCGAGCGTGCGGGTGGTTGACCCCAGGGGGGCCCGCGGGCCCTGCGCCGTGCGCGGCCACAACACGGGCGCGACGGCAGCGGCAGCACCGGCTCCGGCCAACAATCCGTGGCGGAGGAATTTGCGTCGACTCAGCACGTAGTGATGGCAGCGCGGCAGACCGACGTGACGGGGGTTATCAGATGATGTGTTGGACAACAGCTGTAGTCACCTCTGGCGGGTGCACCCGTCCGGGTCGGATTCTGTCCCGACCTTTGGTTACACCCGGTGTCGACGTAATCCGGGCATTGCTTCGGATAAGCCGCGTGAGATGAACTTCAGGTGACGCGCGCCTGAACACGCCGGCAATGTGACCGCACCCCGGGATCAACAATGAGTGACGTCAAGGGCCTGATGATAAATGTCATCGCTTGACGGCTCATATACCTCTGCTTTACCAATTTCACATCGCGGTTCTTATCCACGGGATCCGCGGAATTGCACAATTCGAGCAGAGAGCGAGAGATCCCATGCGCACTTCCGTCCGTTCCGCCGGCGTGCTGGCTGCGGCCACCGCCTGCCTTCTCGTCACGCTGCCGGCCGGTACGGCCGGGGCCGTGACCACGGGGGACGCCCCCAAGCCCGCCGCGCCGGCCCCGCCGCCCCGCGGCCAGATCGTCATCTGCAACCACAGCGGCTACATGTTCGACGTGTTCGCCGACGGCCCCTCGATCCGCGAGGACGACCTGGCCGGTTCCTTCGACGAGTGCACCGACTGGGCCCGGGTGCTGACCGGCAACTACGAAATCGGTTTCGCGCTGCGGGTGCCCTCGCAGCAGAACGTGATCATCCAGGCCCGCTTCAAGCGCGAGGACCACGTGTTCTACAAGGTCTTCAACGGCCAGGGCATCGTCAAGGCCAACGTCGGCCGGGACGAACTGACCCGCGTCGACCTGTACATCCCGCGCGCCTGAGCAACATCGGATGCCACCCTGCCGGGTAGTCCTCTCTCCTATCCGGCAGGGTTCGTCCGTCCCGCCGCGGCCAGGCCCGGCACGTCATCTGCTGTTAACCTGGGCGCCCCATGATCGAAGCAATGGACACCCCGGATTTCCCCGACGCCGGCAGCGAACCGGCGGATACCGTGCCCGCTTTGCCTGCCGACCGCTTCCTGGACCGTGAGGCCAGCTGGTTGGAGTTCAACCTGCGGGTGCTCGAACTGGCCGAGGACCCGGCGGTTCCCCTGCTCGAGCGGGCGCGCTTCCTCGCGATCTTCGCCGGGAACCTCGACGAGTTCTTCATGGTCCGGGTGGCCGGCCTCAAGCGCCGCATCGCGGCCGGTGTCGCGGTCACCTCGGCCAGCGGGCAGCAGCCGCGCGAGATTCTCGACCACATCCTCACCCACTCCGCGGCCGCTGCGCTGCGTGCCGCTCGTTGCTTCCGCGAGGAGCTGGCCCCGGCGCTGGCCAAGACCGAGATCGAGATCCTGCACTGGGAGGACCTGGAGCCGGCCGAGCAGGACCAACTGCGCGCGATGTTCCGAGAACGAGTGTTCCCGGTGCTCACTCCGCTGGCGGTGGACCCCGCCCACCCGTTCCCCTATATCTCCGGACTCTCGCTGAACCTGGCGGTCGTGGTGCGCAACCCGGCCACCGGCCGGGTCAACTTCGCCCGGGTCAAGGTGCCACCCTCGTTGCCACGGTTCCTCGCGGTCTCCGCGCTGCGCTTCGTCCCGCTCGAGGACGCCATCGCCGCCCACCTGCCCGAGTTGTTCGCGGGCATGGAGGTCGAGGCGCACCATGCCTTCCGGGTCACCCGCAACGCCGACTTCGAGGTCGAGGAGGACGACACCGAGAACCTCCTGCAGGCCATCGAACGCGAACTGATGCGCCGCCGGTTCGGCCCACCGGTGCGTCTGGAGGTCGAGGAGAGCATCGATCCGGAGATTCGCGACCTGCTGGTCCGCGAACTCGGCGTGGCCGAGGCCGAGGTGTTCCCGCTGCCCGGCCCGCTGGACCTGGCCGGCCTGCACGCGATCGCCGACATCGACCGCTCCGAGCTGAAGTACCCGGCGTTCGTTCCGTCCACCCACCCCCACCTCGCGGAGGTGGAGACGTCCAAGGCGGCCGACGTGTTCGCCGCGGTGCGCGCCCGCGACGTGCTGCTGCACCACCCCTACGACTCGTTCTCCACCAGCGTGCAGGCGTTCATCGAGCAGGCCGCGGCGGACCCGGACGTGCTGGCCATCAAGCAGACGCTGTACCGAACCAGCGGTGATTCGCCGATCGTCGACGCACTCATCGACGCCGCCGAGGACGGCAAGCAGGTGGTCGCCCTGGTCGAGCTCAAGGCCCGGTTCGACGAGCGGGCCAACATCGCCTGGGCGCGCAAGCTGGAGCAGGTGGGCGCGCACGTCGCCTACGGCCAGGTCGGCCTGAAGACCCACTGCAAGCTGGCGCTGGTGGTGCGCCAGGAGGGCGATCGGCTGCGCCGCTACTGCCACATCGGCACCGGCAACTACAACCCGCGTACCGCCCGTACCTACGAGGACTTCGGCCTGCTCACCGCCGACCCGGTGGTGGCCGAGGACGTCACGCACCTGTTCAACGCGCTGTCCGGTTGGTCGCGCGGCACCTCCTACCGCAGGCTGCTGGTGGCGCCCAACTCGATGCGCACCGGGATCATCAGTCGCATTGAGGCCGAGGTGGCCCACCACCGCGCGGGCCGTCCGGCCGCGGTGTGGATCAAGGCCAACTCGGTGGTCGACGAGGCGATCATCGACGCGTTGTACCGGGCCTCGATCGCCGGTCTGCCGATCGACGTGTGGACCCGCGGCATCTGCGCGATCCGACCCGGCGTGCCGGATTTGTCCAGCACGATCCGGGTACGCAGCGTGCTGGGTCGGTTCCTGGAGCACTCGCGGATCTACGCGTTCGCCAACGGCGGTGACCCGGAGGTGTGGATCGGCAGCGCCGACCTGATGCACCGCAACCTGGATCGACGGGTGGAGGTACTGGTGCGGCTGACCAGCCCGGACCACATCACCGAGCTGACCCAACTGACCGAAACCGCGTTCGCCGACCAGATCAGCGCCTGGCGGCTGGGCCCGACCGGGCAGTGGACCCGGCACAACGTCGACGACGAGGGTCGTCCGCTGACCGACCTGCAGGACTACTTGATCCGGGCGAAGTCGCGCCGCCGTGCCGAACCGGCGTGACCCCGACAGTGATCGTGCTGCGGCACGGTCATGCGGTTTCCCGCGCTGACTGGTCCGGCCCGGACCGCGACCGACCGCTGCGTCCGAGCGGACGCCGGCAGGCCACCGCCCTGGTGGGCGTGGTGCGCGGTCACGACATCCGTCACGTGCTCAGCTCGCCGGCCACCCGGTGCGTGCAGACCATCGCCGAGGGGTTGACCGCCGCCGACGTGCACGCGGAATTGTTGCCGGGGCTCGACGAGGAGGCCACCGCGGCGCAGTTTGCGCACGCCGCCGCTGCCGTGGCCGGTCTGCTCACCGGGGAGTCCAACGCGCTGGTGTGCAGCCATCGCCCGGTGCTGCCCGGGCTGTTCGCCGCGGTGGCCGGAGCGGGCGGACCACCGCCACCAACCGAACCACTGCGACCGGGGGAATTCATCGTGATCCGTGGGGCGGACGTGCTCAGCCGTGGTCGTAGTTGATCTCAATTCACCGTCTGCATCCCTCCCGGCAGCCCGATTGACGCGGCGTGTCCGACCGCGGTTCACCCCCCATTCACCTTGGGCCAGAAACGGGTTCATCCCTACGCCTTAGCGTCCGGCGGTAGTCAGCGTTACCCGCCCCCCGGAGAGGGACAACCAGTGAAGCTTCGCCCGCACGGACGCGTCGCCGTCACCCTCGGCGCCTGCCTGGCGTTGGCCGCCTGCGGCTCCGACAACAACACCGCGACCACCAATCAGCAGCCGGTGAACGTTGCCCCGGTGAGTACCGTCCAGACCCCGTCCGCGGTTGCCACCACCGCATCGACGTCCTCGAACGGCATTTCCTGCTCCGGTTCCGGGGTGCTGAACGGTGAGGGTTCCACTGCCCAAGCCAACGCGATCAGCAGCTGGGTCTCCACCTATCAGGCCGCTTGCTCCGGCGTGACCATCAACTACAACGGCACCGGTTCCGGTGCCGGCGTCAAGCAGTTCACCGCCAACCAGGTGGACTGGGCCGGTTCGGACTCCGCGCTCAAGCCCGAGGAGATCGACCCGGCCAAGGCCCGCTGCGGCGGCAACGACGTCTACGACATTCCGATGGCCGTCGGCCCGATCGCGGTGGCGTACAACCTGGCCGGCATCGACGGCCTGGTGCTGGACGGTCCGGCCATCGCCAAGATCTTCACTGGCAAGATCACCAAGTGGGACGACCAGGCCATCAAGGACCTGAACCCCTCGGTCAGCCTGCCGAGCAAGGACATCAAGGTCTTCTTCCGTTCCGATGAGTCGGGCACCACGGAGAACTTCGAGAAGTACATGGCCGCAGCCGGCGGCGGTAACTGGACCGCGGCGCCCGGCAAGGCCTTCGGCGGCGGCGTCGGTGAGGGCCAGACCAAGTCCGCCGGTGTGCAGCAGGCGGTCAAGGCCACCGACGGCGGCATCGCCTACATCGAGTACTCCTACGCCAAGGACGCCAACCTCGGCGTGGCCAAGGTGAAGACCGGAACCGACGCGGTCGAGCTGACCGCAGAGAATGCGGGCAAGGCGCTGGCCGCGGCCACCCTGGTGGGCACCGGCAACGACCTGTCGCTGAAGCTGGACTACACGACCACGCAGCCGGGCGCGTACCCGATCGTGCTGGTGACCTACGAGATCGTCTGCTCGAAGGGCCTGGACGCCACCAAGACCGGGATCCTCAAGTCCTTCCTGAGCTATCTGGCCTCCGACGCCGGCCAGCAGGCGATCTCCAGCATCGGCTACGGCACGCTGCCGGCGGACCTGGTCGCCAAGATCACCGCCTCCATCGCGGCCATCAGTGCCTAACGCCGCAACCCTCGAGTTCGCGGACCGGCCGGCGACCCCGGCCGGCCGCGGCATCGAGTGCGGCTCCCAGCGCGGCGACCGGATCTTCGCGGGTTTCGCCAAGGGGTCGGGCATCGCGATCATCGCCCTGGTGGCGATGGTCGCGGCCTTCCTCATCAAGACGGCGACGCCCTCGCTGTACCACGACCACGCGCGCTTCCTGTACTCACGGCAGTGGGATCTGACGCCGGGCAACCTGCACTTCGGGGTGGCCGGGATGTTCTACACCACGTGCTTGATCGCCGCGTTCGCCATGCTGTTGGCCGTGCCGATCGCGGTCGGCATCGCGTTGTTCCTGACCTTCTGGATGCCGCGCAAATACGCCGGGCCGCTGGCCGCCCTTATCGACCTGTTGGCCGCGGTGCCCTCGATCGTTTACGGCATCTGGGGCATCTATGTGCTGTCCCCGAAGCTGCAGCCATTCGCGGGCAAGCTGGAGGACGCACTGGGCTGGTGCCCGCTGTTCGCGCACACCGGGGTTTCCCGCGGCACGATCTTCACCGGCGGCGTGGTGCTGGGCATCATGATTCTGCCGATCATCACCGCGGTCAGCCGCGAGGTGTTCTCCCAGGTGCCCCAGCCGCAGGTGGAGGCCGCGCTGGGCTTGGGCGCCACCCGCTGGGAAATGGTCCGACTGGCCGTGCTGCCCTTCGGTCGCTCCGGCGTGGTGAGTGCCGCGATGCTCGGCCTGGGCCGCGCCCTCGGCGAGACCATCGCGATCACGCTGATCCTGTCCACCCCGCCGACCGGCGCGCCGTTCAAGGCCTCGCTGTTCAACGGCGGTGAGACCTTCGCCTCGAAGATCGCGAACAACGCGCAGGAGTTCGACTCTCCGGCCAAGACCGGCGCCTTCATCGCCGCAGGCCTGATGTTGTTCATCCTCACCTTCGCGGTCAACGCCGTCGCGCGCATCATCGTGAACTCGGACAAAGGCAAGGCCTGATGAGCACCGCATTTCTCGCCCATGACGTGAACGTCGCGGACCGCGCGGCCGGCCCGTTGTTGATCCCGGCGGCACGGGGGCGCCGGATTCGCAACCTGGCGGCCACCGCGTTCGTCACCCTGTCGTTCGTGGTCGCGGTGATCCCGCTGGTCTGGATCATCACCGAGGTGGTCGTCAAGGGCGCCCCTGATGTGTTCCACCCCAGCTGGTGGTCGCATTCGCAGAACGGCGTCACCGAGCGCCGCGAGGGCGGCGGCGCCTTCCACGCGATCACGGGTTCGGTGCTGCAGACCGCGGTCTGCGCGCTCATCGCGGTGCCGTTGGCCCTGATGGTGGCGATCTTCCTGGTCGAGTACGGCCGGGGCAGGTTGAACAGCGCGGTGGGCTTCATCGTGGACGTGCTCACCGGCATCCCGTCGATCGTGGCGGCGCTGTTCATCTACGCGCTGCTGATCACCACGTTCGGGTTCCAACGGCAGGGCTTCGCGGTCTCGCTGGCCCTGGTCCTGCTGATGATCCCGGTGGTGGTGCGTACCACCGAGGAGATGCTCAAGCTGGTGCCGGATGACCTGCGGGAGGCCTCCCTTGCGCTGGGCGTGCCGAAGTGGAAGACCACGGTGCGCATCGTCATCCCGACCGCGCTGCCGGGCATCATCACCGGCGTCATGCTCGGTATCGCCCGGGTCATCGGGGAAACCGCCCCGTTGCTGATCCTGGTCGGCTACTCGAAGACGATCAACAACAACCTGTTCAGCGGGTTCCAGGGTTCGCTGCCCGGAATGATCCTCAACGAGGCCACCAACATCACGCTGAAGCCCGCAGAGGGCCGCGTCTGGGGTGCCGCACTCACCCTCATCCTCATCGTGTTGACGCTCAACGTCGTCGCCCGACTGATTGCCCGTTCCACCTCCTCGCGCGCCAAGAAGTAGGGAGCCAACCATGGCCAAGCGCATCGACCTCTCGTCGCTGAGCGTCTTCTACGGCAAGTTCCGCGCGGTGGACGACGTCAACATGAACATCGAGCCGAAGTCGGTGACCGCGTTCATCGGCCCGTCCGGCTGCGGCAAGTCCACCCTGCTGCGCTCGCTGAACCGCATGCACGAGTTGGCCGGGCAGGGGCGCATCGAGGGCAAGGTGCTGCTCGACGGCACCGACCTGTACGCCAGCAACGTGGACCCGGTCAGCGTGCGCCGCACCATCGGCATGGTGTTCCAGCGGCCGAACCCGTTCCCCACGATGTCGATCTTCGACAACGTGGCCTCGGGTCTGCGGCTGAACGGCATACGCGACCGCAAGCGCGTCGCCGAGACCGTGGAGCGTTCGCTGCAGAGCGCGGGCCTGTGGAAAGAGGTCAACAATCGACTGAGCAAGCCCGCTTCCGGCTTGTCCGGCGGTCAGCAGCAGCGGCTGTGCATTGCCCGCGCGATCGCGGTGGAACCGCAGGTGCTGCTGATGGACGAGCCCTGCTCCGCGCTGGACCCGATCTCCACGCTGGCCATCGAGGACCTGATCCACGACCTTAAGCAGCGCTTCACCATCGTCATCGTCACGCACAACATGCAGCAGGCCGCGCGCGTCTCGGACACCACCGCGTTCTTCAACATCGCGGGCACCGGTAAGCCCGGCAAGCTCATCGAGATCGACGCCACCTCGCGGATCTTCTCCACCCCGTCGGAGAAAGCCACCGAAGATTACATTTCGGGACGTTTCGGCTGATCAAGAACTTCTGCGAGCGGTAGCGAGCAGAACAAAAAGCACCTTTCGGGAGAGTCCTGACCCAGCGTTGGGTTCTGGATTCCCTCCCGTGCGGCAGGCTTTGATCATGGTCTCCGTCGAGTCGTGGCACCTGGCCGTGGACGTACCACAGTCCACGGCCTCTCCATTGGCGGCGGAGCTACACTCCACCGCGCCCATGACCACATCGACACCCTCGCCCCGCGGCGGCCGCGCCCTGGCCTGGTACAGCCTGGCTCTCGGCGTGGCCGGCGCCGCCCTGCTGACCAAGGCGCCCAGCGGCAGCGCCTGGGCGGTCTACGGATTCGGCTGCCTGGCTCTGGCCGTGTGCTGCCTGATCATGGCCGCGCACCGCACGCTGAGCGCACGCTACGACGCCGGCAAGCCGGGGCTGGTGGAATTCGTGACGGCCAGGGTGGCCGGGGTGCAGCAGACGGGCCGCTCCGCGATCCGCGCCGTCACCCCACGGCCCCGGAGTGCGCCGGTCGTCGGGCTGGGCGCCGCTCGAGCCGGGCTGTCCGGCATGGGGGTCACCCAGGCGCGGGTGATCCGTTCGGAGTGGACCAAATTCCATTCGCTGCGTTCCACCAAGGTCGTGCTGTTCGTGGCCGCCCTGGTCACCATTGGGTTCGCCGCGATCGTCGGCGCGGTGGTGGCCGCGCAATGGGACACCCTGGACCCGATCTCCCGCGCCAGGTTCCGGGCGGCCACCGACCCGCTGCAGGGCGTCGCGCTGTCCCAGTTGGCTGTCGGCGTGTTGGGCGTGCTGCTGATCAGTGGCGAGTACGCCACCGGGATGATCCGCTCCTCGCTCACCGTGGTGCCTCGCCGGCTGCCGATGCTCTGGGGCAAGCTCACTGTGTTCGCGGCGGTGGTCGGCGCAACCTGCCTGGCCTCCACCTTCGTCGCCTTTTATGTGGGACAAGCCCTGCTGGCCCGCAAGGGCCTCTCCGTGGGCATCACGGCCCCGCATGCGTTGCGCGGCGTGTTCGGCGCGGCGCTCTACCTGGTGATCATCGGCATCATGGGGCTCGGCCTGGGCACCCTGCTGCGCAACACCGCGGCCGCCATCTCCTCGCTGGTGGCGCTGCTGTTCGTGGTGCCGATCGTGCTGAACTTCCTCCCGCAGAGCATTTCCCACCACGTCACCCCCTACCTGCCGGATTCCGCCGGCGGCGCGTTCTGGGCGCACACCGACGGCTGGCGGGTGTCCTCTCCGACCGCCGCCCTGCTGGTGTTGTGCGCCTGGGCGGGCGGGCTGATTGCCGCCGCCACCTGGCGACTGTTGCGGGACGACGCATGATCGAGGTCCGTGGGCTGACCAAGCGCTACGGGGAGACGGTGGCCGTCGACAAGCTCTCCTTCACCGTGCCCTCCGGCGTGGTGACCGGCTTCCTGGGCCCCAACGGCGCCGGGAAGTCCACCACTATGCGCATGATCGCCGGACTGGACGCACCGTCCGCCGGGTCGGTGCGGGTCAACGGGCAGCGTTACCGGCGCACGGCCGCGCCGATGGCCGAGTTGGGCATCTTGCTCGAGGCGCGCGCGGTGCACACCTCCCGCTCCGCCTTCTACCACCTGCTGGCACTCGCCCAGAGCAACGGCATCGCGCGTGGTCGGGTCGATGAGGTCATCGACCTGGTCGGCCTGCGGTCGGTGGCCAAGCAGCGTGCTGGGGCCTTCTCCCTGGGCATGGGCCAGCGACTGGGCATCGCCGCCGCCCTGCTCGGCGACCCACAGACCGTGGTGCTCGACGAGCCGGTGAACGGTCTGGACCCGGAGGGCATCCGCTGGGTCCGCGAACTGCTGCAGAACCTGGCCGCGGCCGGGCGCACGGTGTTCATCTCCTCCCACCTGATGAGCGAGATGGCGTTGACCGCGACCCGGCTGATCGTCATCGGTCGCGGCCGGCTGATCGCGGACACCACGGTGCAGGAGTTCGTGGCCCGCGCCTCCGGACGCACGGTCTTGGTGCGCACCCCGGACGAGGGGGTGCTCACCGCGCTGCTCTGCGGACCCGCGGTGCGGGTGCACACCGTGGAGCCGGGCCGGTTGCGGATCGAGGGGCTGTCCGCCGAGGAAGTCGGTGACCTGGCCTGGCGCAACAACATCCGGGTGCACGAACTGACGGTGCAGCAGGCCTCGCTGGAAGAGGCCTTCATGGAGCTGACCGCGGGTGCCGTGCAGTACCAGGCCGGCTCCATTCAGCCCAACGGGCTGAGCACCGCGTAGGCGCCCGCGCCGACCAACCCCGCCATCGGGATGGTCAACACCCAACCCAGCAGGATGTTGCCCGCCACACCCCAGCGCACCGCGTTGAACCGTTTGGTGGCGCCCACCCCCATCACCGACGCGGTGATGGTGTGTGTGGTGGAGATCGGCGCGGCGTACACGTAGGCGGTGACGTACAACACGATGGAGCCCACCGTCTGCGCGACGAATCCCCGCGCCGGGTCCAGGTCGATGATGCCGCGGCCCAGCGTGCGCATCACCCGCCAGCCCCCGGAGTAGGTGCCGGCCGAGATCGCCCCGGCCGAGGCCGCGGTGACCCACCACGGGATCGAGTCGTGGGGGTCAAGGTGATGGGACGTCAGCAAGGTCAGATAGATGACGCCCATCGTCTTCTGCACGTCCTGGACCCCGTGCCCCAGCGCCATCGCGGTCGCGGACAGGACCTGTGCCAGACGGAAGCCGCGGTTGAGCGGACCAGGGCTGCCGTTCCGGAAGATCCACAGGATCGCGACCATCAGCAGGAACGCCGCCGCGAACCCGACCAACGGCGAGATCAGCATCGGAATCACGATCTTGTGCAGCACACCGTGCCATTTCACGGTGTTCGACGAGGCCAGCGCTGCGCCGATCAGCCCACCGAACAGCGCGTGCGAGGAGGACGAGGGCAGCCCGAAATACCAGGTGAACAGATTCCACGCGATCGCCCCGGCCAGGCCGCCCAACACGATGATCAGGCCGTGTTCCCCGGCCGGGGTGGTGATGATGCCCTTACCGACGGTGGTTGCCACCTTGGTACCCAAGAAGGCACCGATGAAGTTCATCACCGCCGCCAGGGCCAGCGCGACTCGTGGGGTCAGCGCGCGGGTAGAGATGGAGATGGCGATCGCGTTCGCGGCGTCGTGAAAGCCGTTGGTGTAGCCGAACCCGAGGGCGACCAGGACGACGATGACCGCCGTTGTCTCCACTCAGGATTCCTTCACCGCGATGCTTTCCACGGTGTTGGCCACGTTCTCGAACGCGTCCGCGGCTGCCTCCAGCTGCTCCACGACCTCCTTGAGCTTGAGCACGCTCAGCGCGTCGTACTCGCCGCTGTACAACTTGGCCAACAGGCGCCGGTAGATCTGGTCCCCGGCGTTCTCCAGCCGGTTGATCTCGATCCAGTACTCGCGAAGGTTCTTCATCACCCGCAGCCGCGGCATCGCCTGCGCAGTGATCTCCGCGGCCCGCTCGAGCACCTCGACCTGGTCGGCCAGACCGGCGGGCAGTTCATCAATTTGGTAGAGCACCACCAGGTCAACCGCGGCGTCGATGGCGTCCATGACGTCGTCCAGGCTGGAGGCCAATCGGTAGATGTCCTCACGGTCGAACGGGGTCACGAAGGTGGAGTTGACCTCGCGCATGATGCCGTGGGTGATCTCGTCGCTGGCGTGTTCAGCGGCCTTCATCCGGTCGGCAATCTCTTGCCGTTCCGTCGGCGTCGAGCCCAGCAGCTCGGTCAGCAGGTTCACCCCGACCACGAGGTTTGCCGCCGAGGCGGCAAACATGTCGTAGAACGAGGTCTTGCGTGGGGTGAAGCGCAGGGCCACGACATAGCTCCGGTCCGGACGGGACGGGCGGACCGCCCGATGCTACGGGGCGCGCTCCGGCGGCTGTCGTGCAGGTGACACCCGCCTGAACAGGTGACCAACGCCACATTACGCGCCCGAATACAGAATCCAGGTTTCTTTCAGGGTTTATCCATCTTTTTCACCCCAAATTAACCGGTGAATTCTGAAACGTGCGACCCCCTCGTTGCGATGCACGAATCAAGGGGGCAAATCCGCTTGAATGGGCGAAAACGCCCTCGCCGGAAATTCAAACTGACCGAAATCAGGAGCACACCCGTGTCCAACCGCATGCAGCGCAGCCCCGCCCGGGCGGCCGCCCTCGCCGGTTCGATGGTGCTGATGGGCGCCATGACCGCGCCCGCCCACGCCGCCGATGCAGGCACCAGTCCCAAGTCCGGCTTCGACTGGACCAATGCCAGCTACATCCTCACCGTCCGGTCCGGCGGTATCGAGTTCTACGACCAGATTCCGCGTGATCTGCAGCAGGACGTCGGCTACAGCTTTGTGGAGCTGACGCACGACATCGGCCAGGATCAGGGCCAGTGCGAGTCCTGGGGCGCCGGCTACTGGCTGGGCCAGGAGGTCGAGGAGGGCGTGCTCGGCGCCGGCGCCGCACCGCCCGATGCCGGCGATGTCTCCGGTGGGTACCGCAACCCGACCACCTCGCGGCAGGTCCGCCCGAACCTGTCGGCCGGACAGAGCCAGTCCGACCGGCACCCGGCCGTGCACAACTACTTCCCGCCGGGTAACGACGTCTACGCGTTCAACCCCGAGGGTCCCGGCTACAAGTGGACCGCCACCTGCGACAACGACGTCAAGGGTCAGAGCCAGGGCGACGTGACGAACGCCGGCGGCGTGCAGGCGGCCGGCAGCACCTCGCAGGCCGTGCTGGACAAGACCACCGGTGTGTACACCGCCACGAGCCGCTCCTACGTCTTCGGCATCGAGGGCGCCACCGGCTTCGACAGCGCGTCGTCGTTCATGCAGATCACCAACCGTCCGAACTCCAACGCGACGATCACCTACCGGATGAGCTACTTCAACTCCGGTGGCCTGGACAAATCCGGCACCAACGGGGTCACCTTCGGCGGCACCGACGTCCCGGTGCAGGAGTTCGCCGACCAGTTCAACAACAACGCGAAGACCTTCTCGTCATCACTGTCCGCGGTCGGCCCGGCGGGGGCGGGCACGCTGCAGCCCGAGGTGGGCGTGTCCACCGACGGCGGCCGTTACTCGATCACCATCTCCGCCGGTCACGGCCACCTCGGCTTCAATGCTCGGCAGGGCGGCTTGGGCGAGGACCAGGGCGCACGGTTCGGCTCGATCACCTTCCAGGGGGTCTACGGCCAGGCCAGTTGAATTCCCACCGGCGCAGTTCGCGACACGCCCGATTTGGGACAGTGACCTGTGCCGGTTTCGACCGTTGTGTATTAGGGAGCGATTGGAATGTCCCGATTCGATCGGTCCTGCAACACAACGTGATGATCTGCCCGTCCGTTAGTTACACTCCGTAGTGTTAGCAGGCTCATCTGGACGCGCCGCCGGAACGGTGCAACGTTCGGACAGATCCGACCGATAGGGCTAACAGGTTCATACCCCGCCACACCCGTACCGGGATCCCCCACGCAGGAGCCATCACAGTGTCGAACAGCATCCAGACCAGAGTCCTCCCCTGGGCCAGCGCAGCCGGAGCCCTGGTACTCGTCGCGGGCACCATCGCCGCTCAGGCGGGCGCGGGAGCGGCCTCGGTTCCGTCCGCCGATTCGACCACCCCCGCGGCCAACTCGCACGGTGTGCCGCTCTCCGTTGCCAAGGCGATGAACACCCAGCTCGCCGGGTTGGTCAAGCACCAGCAGAGCGCCCCCACCGCGGTCACCAAGGCGGCCCCCGCGGCCCCGGTCGCCACCACCGCGGACAAGAAGTCCGCGAAGTACGACTGGGAGAACTCCTCCTACATCTTCGACATCCGCTCCGCGGGCATCGAGTACTACGACAAGATCCCGCGCGACCTGCAGCAGGACCAGGGCTTCAGCTTCGTCGAGTTGACCCACGACCTCGGCCAGGACCAGGGCCGATGTGAGGCCTGGGGCGCCGCCTACTGGCTCGGCCAGGAGGTCGAGGAGGGCGTGCTCGGCTTCGGGGCCGCGCCGCCGGACGCCGGCAACGTCTCCGGTGGCTACCACAACCCGACCACCTCGCGTCAGGTCCGCCCGAACCTGTCGGCCGGACAGAGCGAATCCGACCGGCACCCCGCGGTCGTGAACTACTTCCCGCCGGGTAACGACCTGTACGCGATGAACCCCGACGGCCCCGGCTACAAGTGGACCGCCGCCTGCGATAACGACGTCAAGGGCCAGGGTCAGGGCGACGACCTCAACATCGCGGGCTTCCAGTCGATCGGCAGCACGGCGGAGGCCTCGCTCGACAAGGTCACCGGTGTCTACGTCGGCACCAGCCGTGCATACTTCTTCGGGCTCGAGGGCGCGAGCGGCTTCGACAGCGGCTCGTCGTTCATGCAGATCACGAACCACCCGAACTCCGACGCCACCATCACCTACCGGATGAGCTACTTCAACTCCGGTGACAACAACAGCAAGAACGGCATCACGTTCGGCGGCACTGACGTGCCGGTCGAGGACTTCGCCAAGCAGTTCAACGACCAGGCCCAGTCCGGCTCCACCGCGATGGCCCCGGTGGGACCGGCGGGTGCGGCCACCCTCGCGCCCGAGGTCGGTGTGTCCACCGATGGTGACCGCTACTCGATCACCATCTCGGCCGGTCATGGCCACCTCGGCTTCGCCGCCCGTGATGGCGGCCTGGGCCAGGACCAGGGCGCGCGGATCGGGTCGGTCACCTTCTCGGGTGTCTACGGCAACGGCAACTGAAGCTGCGCAGCACCGTACGGAGCCGGTCCCCTTCGGGGGCCGGCTTCGTCGTTGACGGCGGAGGCACTCCGCGGCGGAACCAGCCGTCGCGTTCTGACGACTCGTGGGGAGGCGGGCCGCTCCGGCCGACCTTCGGCGCAAGATACCACCAGGGGGTATCATGGAGTCCATGACGCCGACGGTTGAGCCGCACGACGCGCTGCCGCAGACGCAGGTGCGTCCCAGCGACGTGGCGCCGAGGGCGATCGAGCCCCCCGGCGAGCACAGCCGGGGCTACACCGCGGACAAGGAGGTCTACCTCAAGCGGCTGCGCCGGATCGAGGGCCAGATCCGCGGTCTGCAACGCATGGTGACCGAGGACGCCTACTGCATCGACGTGCTGACCCAGGTGTCCGCGGCCACCAAGGCACTGCAGTCGGTCGCGCTCGGCCTGCTCGAGGAGCATCTCGGTCACTGCGTCGGCCATGCCGTGGACCACGGCGAGGCCGCCATGGAGGCCAAGGTCAAGGAAGCCGCCGAAGCCATCGCCCGCTTGGTCCGCTCGTAACCCCACCAAAGCACCGAGGAGAGTCGAACCCGTGAGCACCGTGTATTCGGTTCCCGGCATGACCTGCCAGCACTGCGTCGCCGCGATCACCAGCGAGGTCGGTCAGGTGCCCGGTGTGCAATCGGTGGTCGTCGACCTGGAGGCCAAGACCGTCACCGTGGACGCACCCTCGGTGGACGACGCCGCGCTGCGCGCCGCGATCGACGAAGCCGGATACGCGGTGGCCTGAGCCATGTTCCAGCGGGCGAGCGCTCCCCCGGAATCCGGCCGAACGGCACCGGGCTCCGGGACGCAGGTCGAACTCGCCGTCGGCGGGATGACCTGCGCGGCGTGCGCCGCGCGCATCGAGAAGAAGCTGAATCGACTCGACGGAGTCACCGCGGCGGTCAATTACGCCAACCGGACCGCGTCCGTGGACTACGACCCGGCGCTGGTCAGCCCGGACGAGCTGATCTTCACCGTGGCCCGCATTGGTTACTCCGCGGCGCTGCCGGCCGAGGACACCACCAAGGCGTTGGACGCCGAGGAGGCTCGCACCCAGCGCGATCTGCTCGTCCGGCTCCTGCTGGCCGTGCCGTTGAGCATCGCGGTGGTCGTTCTCGGCATGCGCGACGGGTTCTCCGTACAACACCTGGGCCATGGCATGCACGACACGCACGGCACCGCTGGGACCTTGCGCTGGGTGTCCCTGTGGCTGACCACGCCCGTGGTGGCGTTCTGCGGCTTCCCGTTCCACCGCGCCGCGTTGCGGAATCTTCGGCACCGCGCCGCGACCATGGACACGTTGGTCTCCATGGGCACGGTGGCCGCATACCTGTGGTCGGTGTGGGCGGTGATCAGCGGCCGCAGCGAGGTGTACTTCGAGGCGGCGGCCGCGGTCACCACGTTTTTGCTGTTCGGCCGGTGGGCCGAGGCGCGCTCGCGGCGACGGGCCGGTGCCGCCATGCGCGAGTTGTTCGCGCTGGGCGCCAAGGAAGTCACCCTGCTCAACGAGAACGGCACCGAATGTCAGGTGGACGTCAGCCGGCTACGCGAGGGCGACCTGTTCGTGGTGCGGCCGGGCGAGAAGGTCGCGACCGACGGAGTCATCGAGCGTGGTGTGTCCGCGCTGGACCTGTCGATGATCACCGGTGAGAGCGTGCCGGTGGAACGCGGGCCGGGCGAGGAGGTGATCGGTGCCTCGATCAACGCCAACGGCCGGCTGGTGGTGCGGGCAACCCGGATCGGCTCGGCCACCGCGCTGGCCCAGATCGCCCGTCTGGTCGCCGAAGCACAGTCCGGCAAGGCCGACGTGCAACGGCTGGCGGACCGGGTGGCGGGCATCTTCGTGCCGGTCGTGCTCGGCCTGGCGCTGATCACCCTGACCGCGTGGCTGGCCATCACCGGCAACGTCGATGACGCATTCACCGCCACCGTTGCGGTGCTGATCATCGCCTGCCCGTGCGCGCTCGGCCTGGCCACGCCGACCGCGTTGATGGTGGGCACCGGGCGCGGCGCCCAACTGGGTCTGTTGATCCGCGGCCCCGAGGTGCTGGAGCGCACCCAGCGGCTGGACGTCATCGTGCTGGACAAGACCGGCACGGTGACCACCGGGAAAATGAGCGTGCATCAGGTGACCGTGCCGCCCGGCGCCGACCTCGACGAGGCGCTGCGCCTGGTCGGCGCCGCCGAGCACGCCTCCGAGCATCCCATCGCGCAGGCAATCGCCGGCTACGCGGCGGCCCGCGCGGAGTTGCCGGACGCCGGCAAGTTCCGCGCGGTGTCCGGACTGGGCGTGATCGCCGAGGTCGAGGGACGCACCGTGGTGGTGGGCCGGCCGGGACTGCTCACCGAGCAGGGCCTGCACATCGACGCCGACCTACAGCGCGCGCTCGACGAGGCGGCGGCCGTCGGGCACACCGCGGTACTGGGCGGCTGGGACGGTGCGGCCCGCGTCGCGGTGGCGGTCGGCGACACCGTCAAGGAAAACGCGGCCGAGGCGATCGCAAGCATGCGCTCGCTCGGGCTCACCCCGTGGCTGGTCACCGGGGACAGCCGGGCGGCGGCACTGGCCACCGCGCGCATCGTCGGCATCGACGCCGAACACGTGGTCGCCGAGGTGCTGCCGCAGGACAAGGTCGACGTGGTGCGTCGGTTGCGTGCGGAGGGCCGGGCGGCCCGGCTGCGCGGGCGCAAGCACACCGTGGCCATGGTGGGCGACGGGGTCAACGACGCGGCAGCGCTGGCCGAGGCCGACCTCGGGTTGGCCATGGGCACCGGCACCGACGTGGCCATCCAGGCCGGTGACCTGACCTTGGTGCGCGGCGATCTGTCCGCGGCGCCGGACGCTATCCGGCTGGCCCGGCGCACGTTGGGCACCATCAAGATGAACCTGTTCTGGGCCTTCGCCTACAACGTCGCGGCGATCCCGTTGGCCGCGAGCGGCCGGCTGAATCCGATGGTCGCGGGCGCCGCGATGGCCATGTCCAGCTTCTTCGTGGTGAGCAACAGCCTGCGGCTGCGCCGCTTCACCCCGTCCTGAACGTCAGTCGACGCCGGGCCCGGGCGCGGGCACCGCGTACACCACCAGGTTGTACAGGTAGCGGTGCGTAGCGCGGTCGAACACACCGCCGCAGGTGATGAGGGCCAACCTGGGCGTGGCCTGTTGGGCGAACACACCGGTGTCGGCGAGATTGGCCGAGGGGTACTCCCCCACCTCGGTCACCGCCCATTCGGTGTGGGTGCCGGCCGCGTCGGTGAGCGCGACGGTGTCTCCCGGTTGCAGCCGGCGCAGGTTCACGAAGAAGCCCTCGCCGTAGCGCTCGGAGTCGACGTGGCCGTCGATAACCACCGTGCCGGTCCCGGCCGCGGGCGCGGCACTGCCGGCCCACCAGCCCAACCGGTTCGGGTCGTCCGGAATGGCCAGGTCACCCTCTGGCCAGACGCCGACCGGATCGATCGATGCGGTGATGCCGTCGCCGAACGGCAGCGCAAGTGCGGTCGGTGCGGGACCGGCCAGATTCACCGGTGCGAGCACCGGCGCCGCGGAGCCGCTGGACGAGGCGATGTCGCGCATAGCCACCAGCCGCGGCTGGGGGAAGGCCAGCGGCAGGGACAGCACGCCGGCCGTGCCGACGCTGAGCAGCCCGGCCGTCAGCAACCCGTGTACCCACCCGGGCCGGCGTCGGCCGGCGGGGTGGGTCTCGGGGGTCATCGCCGGAGGCGAATCGATCAATGCCGGATCAGTCGGCGCGCACCGTAGGCAGCGGCTGCTAGACCGGCCAGCACGAACGGCAGCGGCGCTACCGGGATGCTGCGGTCGTTCGCGGCCTGGCCGCCGGTGCCCGCCTCGACGCTCGTCGGCGAGCTGGTCGAGGACGAGCTGCTCGAGGACGACGAGGTCGCCGCGGGTGTGGCGGTGGCGGCCGTCATGGTCCCCATCTTGTTCATCTCGGACATCGATCCGCTCGAACTCGAACCTGACGAGGTCGACGACGCGCTGTACTGATCGTGGTCACTGTCGTTGTCGACCTTGTTCGGATTGCTCAGGTCGAGGGTGGGGGCCGGGTGTGCGGGCTCCGGGGCGCCGGGCGCGGCCTGCTCGATCCAGCGCACCACGTTGCCGTCGCTGTAGGTCTGCAGCGCCTTGAAGACGACCGTGCCGCTGCTCGGCAGCTTGCCGACCCGGACCGGGAATTCCTCGTCGTTGTCCCCGGTGATCTGGCCGCCGGAGAAGACGATCGAGGTGCTGGTGACATCCGCCTTCCACCCGGACGGGGCCGTAGCGCTGACGTCGCTCAGCGGGGTGTCCGTGGGCAGGTCGATCTCGATCTTGGTGGTGCTGGCGTTGGCCTCTTCGTTGGGCACCTGGAAGATCAGGGTGCCACTGCCGCCGGGTTTGGCGTCCGCACTGTGCACGGTGACATGCGCGGCGGCCCCACCGGCGGCGGCGAGTACCAGCGCCGCAGCGCCCGACACGGCCACGGCGGCCCGGGTCGGCCAACGACGGTTGACGGAAATCGAACGGGCTTGGGTGCAACGGGGGGTGTTTCGCATGGGACTTCCTCGCCTCCGACCAGGAACAACCTGAACGTGGCGGTACCCCGGCCGACGAGTTACATGTACAGGTGATCACCGAAGGTGTCGAATTTGATGCGGGACAGCGAGATATCCCGATTCAGCGCCCGGTCGATCGTGCCGCGCACCATCTCCGGTGAACCGGCGATGTAGATGTCGTGGTCGGCCCAGTCGCCGTGGCCGAAGGCCACATCGGCGATCAGGCCCTGCTCGCCGGAATATCGGTCGTCCTCGGAAACCGCGGCGACCACGGTCAGCCAGCTGTGCTGGCGAGCCAGTTCCTGCATCGCGGGCAGGTCGTAGAGATCCTCGGGCCGACGGCCGCCGATGAACAGGTGCACCCGGCGGTACCAGTTCCACTTGGCCATGTCCTCGACGATCGCCTTCATCGGCGCCAGCCCGGTGCCGCCGGCAATCAGCACCAGATCCCGGGTCGAGGTGCGGTCGGCGACCATCGTGCCGGTGGCGTGGCCCAACCGAATGACGTCGGCCGGGCGGGCGTGGTTCACCAACGCGTAGCTCACCCAACCGGCCGGGATGGCGCGCACGTGCAGTTCGAACAGGTTGTCCTCGCGCTGCGCGTTGGCCATGGAGAACCAGCGCCACACCCGCGGCCACCAGGGCGTCTCCACCGAGACGTACTGGCCGGCCTCGTAGGGGAAGGGCTGGTCGGGGCGGATGGTGAGCACCGCCAGGTCACGGGCGCGCAGCTCGTGGGAGACGATCTCGGCCAGCCACCAGTCCGGGGTGTCCAGCGCGGCTCGGCGCGCGGCCTCGATCATCGCCTGCGCGGCAAGGCTGTAGGCGCCCACCCAGGCAGATTCGATGTCCACGGTCCAGGCCTCGCCGGAGTACCGCTTGAGCGCGGCGATCAACGCGCGCCCGACGGCCTCGTAGTGCGCAGGCTTGGCGCCGAACTTGCGGTGATCGCGACCGAGCTGCTCGAGGAAGTTGTCCAGGAAATCCGGGCGGTCGGCGCTCTGCACGATGCGCACCAGGGCGCCGAAGAAGCGTTCGCGCTGTTGGTCCATCGCGGGCGGGAACATCTCGCGCACGCCGGGGTTCTCGATGAACAGCCGGGAGTAGAAATAGTTCGCCATCTTGTCGGCGACCGGCTCGACAAGGTCGAAGCTCTCCTTGATCAGGCGCGATTCCAACACGGCCATCTCAGCTCGGACCCTCTCCTCCAACAACGGGCAGAGACCTGCCACAGCGTCTCGACGATACCCCGGTGAGCGTGGCGAGCTGCGCGTTTGCGCCGTTCGGGCAGCCGTCCCACCTGCACCGATGCCCCGGGATGCGGACGAATCGGGCATGCTGGGTGCCCCGCGGCGAGCACGGAGCGGCATGGACCAACTCAACGCCCTCGACCAGCAATTCCTGGCCGTGGAGAACGCCACACACACCGGACACGTGGCCGGGGTGTACCTGCTCGATCCCAGCGCGCTACCCGCCGCAGCGGTGTCGCTGGCCGATCTGCGGGCGGTGGTCGGCGAGCGCCTGCACTTGATGCCGCCGCTGTGTCGGCGCCTGGTCGAGGTGCCCTGGGGCCTGGATCGTCCGTACTGGATCCGGGCCGAGCCCAACCTGGCCGAGCATGTGCACCAGCACACCGTCGACCCACCCGGCGACGAGCGGGCGCTGACCGCGTTGATCGCCGCCCTGCACTCACGCGCGCTCAATCGTGAACGTCCGCTGTGGGAGTTGCACCTCATCCACGGCCTGGCCGACGGCGCGCAGGCGGTCTACGGGAAGGTGCATCACGCCACCGTCGACGGGATGTCCGCCGGCGCGCTGCTCGGCAGACTGCTGGACCGCACCCCACCGGGCCCGGAGGCGGCTGCGCCGACCCCCGGCCCGGCGGGTCCCACCGAGCCGCCGCCGCGGCGACGCGAGCTGCTGCGCCGCGGGCTGGGCAACCTGGCCACCCACCCCGGCCGCGCGCTGCGTTCGGTGCCCCGATTACTGCCGCACTTCGACGATCTGCCGGGAGCCAATCGCATCGCCGGGTCCACCCGCATCGCTGAGGTGGCCGACCGCGCGGCGCGGTTCGTGAAGCTGCCCGGCAGACCCGCCGACCTGCCCGCCCGCCGCCGCCTGCGGGTACCGCCCACCCCGTTCAACGCCCCGATCAGTGCCCGACGGGTGGTGGCGTTCTCCTCGGTGCCGGTGCGGGAGATCCGCGCCGCTCGCGCGGCGTACGGCTGCAGCGACAACGACGTGGTGCTCGCAATGTGCGCCGACGTGCTGCGCACCTGGCTGATCGCGCATGACGCGCTGCCGGACCGACCTCTGGTCGTGGGCGTTCCGGTCTCGTTGCGCGGCCGGGCATCGGACGCGACGCAGGGCGGCAACCAGATCTCGATGATGATCGCCCCGTTGCCGACCGACCTGGCGGACCCGGCCGAGCGACTGCGGGCGGTCGCCGAGGCGATGTTGGTGGCCAAACGGCGGCAGACCGCGATGCCCGAGGACTGGCTGGCCGACATCACCGACCTGGTGCCCGCGATGTTCACCGGCTTGACCGCCCGCGCTGTGGGGCGGGTGCTGCACGGGGCCGGCCGGCACCCGGTGAACCTGTTGATCTCTTCGGTGCCGGGCCCGCACATCCCGCTGTATCTGGCCGGGGCGCGGATGGTCGCCCACTACCCGGTGTCCGCGATCTCCGACGCTCTGGGCGGGCTGAACATCACCGTGGTCGGGCACGACGGCGATCTGGACTTCGGTTTCGTCGCCTGTCCGCGGCTGGTGCCCGACCCGGCGGAGCTCGCCGACCGGGTGCCACTGGCGCTGGCCGACCTACTGGCCGCTGCTCCGGGCCAGTGACGCGGTGCGGGTGATCGCGTCCCACAACACCGGCCACAGCTCCATCGGCATGTCGTGGCCCATGCCGGGCACCAACACCAACTCGGCTCCCGGAATCGCCCGCGCGGTCGCCTTGCCGCCGCTGACATGCACCAACGGATCGGCGGTGCCGTGGATGACAACCGTCGGCACGCGAATGCCGGCCAGCGCTGCGGTGCGATCCGGGGAGGCCACGATCGCGGCGATCTGCCGCATGGTGCCGGCCGGGTTCAGCCCGCGACGGTAGGTGCGTCGGGCGCGATCTGCCTGGCGGGGGACGGCGGTCGCCATAAACCGGGCCGAACCGATACGCCGGTAGCCGGCCACACTGCGCTCGACGTAGGCCTCCTCGCCGGGCGGCCAGGCGGCGAACATCCGGGCCAGGATTCGGGGCGCCACCCAGCCCACCTTGCGGGAACCGGTGGTGGACATCATCGAGGTCAGCGACAGCACCCGCTGCGGGGACTGGATGGCGATCTCCTGGGCGATCATCCCGCCCATGGACACCCCGACCACATGCGCGCCGGCGACCCCGAGGTGGTCCAGCAGCCCCACCGCGTCCGCGGCCATGTCCTCCAGCAGGTAGGGCGTCGCGGCGTCGCGGCGCAGCCACGAGGAGACCAGGCGCCCGGTGCCCGGCATCGCCTGGGACAGCCCGGCGTCGCGATTGTCGAACCGGATCACCCGGAACCCGCGGTCCACCAGGCCCTGGCAGAACTCGTCGTCCCACCAGATCAACGGACCGCCCAGGCCCATGATCAGCAGCACCACCGGGCGTTCGGGCTCGCCGAGTACCTCGTAGCACAGCCGGACGCCGTTGACGTCGGCGAAGCACTCCCCCACGGCTCCCCAGAATAGCTACGGAGTCGCACCCGGGTAATAACTGTCCGTGCCGGTATGATCACGTATTGCACACGAATGGCCGGTCCCATTTCGGTTAGACGTGACTTACTCTCGAACGAGTACCCCCCGTGGGCGCCCGCTCCACGGTCAGGGCACAGGAGCCCGCCGCGATGAAGATCGGTTCTCTACCGCTGCCGCATCTCTCGCTGCCCTGGCCGAACACCGAAACCCACCCGGCACTGTGCGCCGACGGGTTCACCCGGCCCAGCAGCGCCCGCGCGCTGCTCGACGAGCGGCGCGCGGTGCGCGAGATCGCCGCGCTGGTGCGCGACCCGGTGTTCCGCACCGGGGCGCCCGCAGGTGCCGGCCGCCCGGTCATGCTGATCCCGGGTTTCGGCACCGGCGACATGTCGCTGACCCTGCTGTCCCGCTGGTTGGCCCGCAACGGGTGGGCCACCGTGCCCTCCCGGGTGCACCTGAACATCGGTTGCGCCCGCCAGACCATGGAACACCTGGTGCGCCGCACCGAACTGGTGGCGCTGAGCCACGGCGCCCCGGTGACCCTGATCGGCCACAGCCTCGGCGGCGTCTTCGCCAAGGCCGTGGCCGTACGCCGGCCCGAGGTGGTGGCCGCGGTGGTGACGCTGGGCAGCCCGCTGCTGGCACCCACCGCCGCGCACCGCGTGCTGCTCGCCGACGTGGCCATGCTGACCGCGCTGAGCAGGTTCGGCGTCGGACGGCTGGGTGCGCGGCGCATCGGCACCGGTCGACCCGGCAGCAACTCCCTGATGGCCGCCGACTGTGTGCGCGGCGAATGCGCCCACGCCGCCTGGCAGGAACTCCATGCCCCGTTCCCCGGCCGGGTCGGGTTCACCTCGGTGTACTCGCGCAGCGACGGACTGATCGATTGGCACGCCTGCCTGGACCCGGCGGCCGAGGCGGTCGAGGTGGAGTCCAGCCACTGCGGCATGGCGGTGAATGCGGCGGTCTATCGGGCGCTCGCCGAGCGCCTCGAGGCCGCCGCATGAATCGGGGACTTTTACACAGATGCCACCGTGCGGACCTCACCAATGCGATAGGCATAACCCCTGCACCACATCGGCGCAGGTTCCAGCCGCCCGGGGGGTCCGCGTGAGAACTCCGTCCCGTCTGTTGGTCGGTGCGACCGCCATGGCGGGCCTGGCTGCCGGGGTCACGGCCACGGCGCCGGGCACTGCTCTGGCCGCGGCCGATGCGACCGGTGCCGACCCAGCCATCGTGCGCGACGCCCTGGCCGCGCTGCGGGACAACGCCGCTCGGTTGGGCTTCGACACCGACCGCAAGGGCGTGCAGGGCCTGGGCAAGCAGTACCGGGTCAGGGTCACCGACGTGCTGCGCGACGCCAACGGGGCCGAGCACGTCCGCATGGACCGCACCTTCGCTGGTCTGCCGGTACTCGGCGGCGACTTCGTGGTGCACCGCGCACCGGACGGCCGGTGGGTCGGCGCCAGCGCCACCCTGCACCGCTCCCTGGACGCGCTCGGCCTGTCCCCGGTCATCGGCCCGGCGGCGGCCCTGCTGGACGCCGCGGTCGACACCGCCACCGCCCTCGCGGCGCCCCTCGGTGCCCCGGCTCTGGTGATCGACGCCCGGCACGGCGCGCCCGCGTTGGCCTGGGATGTGCAGACCGTCGGTACCCAACCGGACGGCACCCCCAGCCATCTGCACAGCTACGTCGACGCGGTGACCGGCGCGGTGCGCTTCCGGGACGAGACCGTGCAGACCCTGCGCGAGACCGGTGCGCCGAACAACGACGGGGCGGCTACCAACAGCACGGCGGACCATGTCCCGAGCGAGTTCGTGCGCAGCGCGGGGGCCGCCACCGCGAACGGCAAGGGTCGCTCCCTCTACGCCGGCGAGGTCCCGCTGCGCACCTCGTCCCTGAACAACGTGTTCGCGCTCAAGGACCTCACCCGCGGCGGCGGATACATCGGGGATGCCGAGGACACTGCGGACAACTGCCTGTCGGTGGGCCTGCCGATCTGCACGTCGAACGCGCCGAGCAAGTTGTTCACCGACGACGACAACAGCTGGGGCGACGGCACCCAGGCCAGCCGGCAGACGGTCGCGGTGGACGCCCAATACGGCAGCAACACGACGTGGGATTTCTACAAGAACGTGTTCAAGCGGTCCGGGGTGGCCAACGACGGCGTCGGTGTTTACAGCCGCGTGCACTACGGCCGCCACTACGCGAACGCGTTCTGGAGCGACGACTGTCAGTGCATGACCTACGGCGACGGTGACGGCAAGCTGATCGGCCCGTTGGTTTCCCTTGACATCACCGGGCACGAGATCACCCACGGCGTCACCTCACGCACCGCGAAGCTCGGTAATGACGGGGAGTCAGGTGGTCTGAACGAGGCCAACAGCGACATCTTCGGCACGATGATCGAGTTCTACGCGCACAACGCCAAGGACGTCGGCGACTACCTGATCGGCGAGACCTCCTTCGTCCACGCCAAGGACAAGGATGGTAAGTACAACGCGATCCGCTATATGGACGAGCCCAGCCGGGACAAGTCCTCCCCGGATTGTTGGAACAACGCACTCGGCCAACTCGACGTCCACCTGTCGGCGGGCGTCGGCGACCACTTCTTCTACCTGCTCTCCGAGGGCAGCGGGAAGAAGACCATCAATGGCATCCCCTACGACAGCTCGACCTGTGACGGTAAGGCCGTCAAGGGCATCGGCCGGGACGTGGCCGCCAAGATCTGGTACCAGGCATTGACCCGGTACTTCACCTCGGGCACCACCTACGCCACCGCGCGCGGGGCAGTGGCCAGGGCCGCCACGGACCTGTTCGGGGCGAACTCCAAGGAGTTGGCCGCGGTGAACGCGGCCTGGGACGCGGTGAACGTGCACGTGGACGACGAGCAGTCCCCGCTGTTCTAGCGGCGCCGAGCCCTGCGCACCCCGAGCAGCACGACCAGCAGGGCGACCACGGCAGCCACCGGTGCCAGCCGCTTGAGCACCGGGGTGCCGGAGACGCCGAGCAGGTCGATCGCCTCCGGCTCCGCCCGGCTCACCGGTGCGTCAGTGCTCGGTTGCGGCGCAGCCTGCTGCGGTTCAACTTTTGGGGAGATCTGCTCGGCCAAACAATCGGTGAACATCCCCAGCAGTTTGTTGCTGACGTCGACCATGACCCCGCGACCGAACTGCGCCGGACGCCCGGTGATGGCCAGGTCGGTGGCGACGGTGACCTGGGTTTCGTCCCCGGAACCCTTGAGCACGGCGGTGATGGTGGCCGCCGCCGTGCCCGCGCCCTTGGCCTCCTTGCCGGAGGCCTTGATCACCAGACGGCGGTTCTCCACATCCTTCTCGAGAAACCTCGCGGTGCCGCCGTAGGTGACCGTGATCGGACCGACCTTGACCTTCACCCGACCGTCGAATTCGTCGCCGCGTACCTCGTCGAGCACCGCGCCGGGCATGCACGGCGCGAGGCGTTCGACGTCGAGCAGCACATCCCAGGCCTGTTCGACAGGGACCGGAACAGTGAATTCGTGTTCGAGCTGCATGCCTGAATTTCCTCCTGAGCCTGAGCCGGAAGCCTAGGACAGACCGGCGGCCGCCTTGACCGCTCGGTGGGTGAGAACCCGCGCCAACTCCTCGCGGTAGTCGGCTTGTGCGTTCTGGTCCGAGGCCGGGCGAGTGCCCTGCGCAGCCAGTTGCGCCGCGCCGTGCACCGCCCGGTCGGTCGCCTCCGCGCCGGCCAGCGCCTGCTCGGTCGCCGAGGCCCGCAGGTGCGTGCTGCCCATGTTGGTCAGCGCTACCCGCGCCTCGGCGATGTGCCCGTTGTCCCGGCGCACGGCCGCGGCCACACCCACGATCGACCAGGCCTGGGCGACCCGGTTGAACTTCTCGTAGTGAGTGCCCCAGCCATCACCGAGCTTCGGCACCCGGATGGAGG
>DASXPS010000215.1 GCA_036493475.1 Sporichthyaceae bacterium
GTGCACGTAGCCGGCGTCCTCCAACGTGGCGAGCTGCTTGGACAGCGCCGAGTCGGACAGGCTCAGTCTTTCCTTCAGGTAGGCGAATTCGGCCCAGTCGACGGCGGCCAGGGTGGCCACCAGGGACAGCCGGGTGCTGGGATGGATTAACTCGTCGAAGCGGGCCCGGGTCATGCCCGCGCCCAGCGCCGGAGCACGCGCAGCACCTCCGGGCCGCCGAAACCGACGATCATCGCGGTGAACAGCGCGGCCCAGATGCCGGCGTGGCCGGCGCCGTCGGCGTCCAGGGCGAACCCCGCGGCGATGGTGATCGCCACCAGTCCGAGCAGCATGGCGATCACGATCAGCGGGGTGCGCCGCCCGGCGACGTCGGCGCTGACCTGCAGCCCCTGCGTGCGCCGACGGCCGGCCAACAGCCTCGACGCGACCGTGGAGTGGCCCACGCCGAAGGCGATGGTGGCGATCGACGCCGCCCACCAGGGCCCGAGGTCGCCGATCACACCCAGCACCACCCAGGCCCCCGCCATCACCCACCAGTACAACCGTGGCAGGCCCACCTCATCGGCCACCCGGCGACGGGCATCCGCCGTCACGCCGAGAGCCGAACGAGCCTCCTCCGGGGAGATGTTCTGCACCGCACGCCTCACTTTCCCGTTAGGAAAGTAGCGTCGACTTTCCGGGTAGGAAAGTCAAGCAGTTTCACGGAACGAAGCGGTAGCCCATGCCCAGTTCGGTGATCAGGTGACGCGGCCGGGACGGGTCCGGCTCCAACTTGTGCCGCAGTTGGTTCATGTACTGGCGCAGATACTGAGTCTGCGTCACATACGTCGGGCCCCAGATCTGTTCCAACAGGTAGCGCTGCGGCACCAGCTTGCCGGGGTTGCGCAGCAGGATCTCGGCGAGCTGCCACTCGGTCTTGGTCAGGTGCACATCCGCGCCGTCGGCAGAACGCACGGTGTGCGCGACGAGGTCCACCAGGTAGGTGCCGATTGTCGCGGCGGCCGTGGCTTCCTCGGCGACCACGCGGCGGGTGACGGCACGCACCCGGGCGAGGAGTTCTTCCAGTTCGAACGGCTTGGTGACGTAGTCATCCGCGCCGGCGTCCAGCGCCTCGATCTTGTCCCGGCTGCCCGCGCGCCCGGACAGCACCACGATCGGCACCGCGGTCCAGCCGCGCAGGCCATGGATGACCTCCACCCCGTCGATGTCCGGCAGGCCCAGATCGAGCAGCACCAGGTCCGGCTGCCACTGCGCAGCCTTCTGCAGCGCGGCAGCACCGCTGGCCACGCTGGCCACCTCGTAGTCGCGAGCACGGAAGTTCACCTGCAGCGCGCGCAGGATGTTCGGGTCGTCGTCGACCACCAGCACCCGGGCGCCGTTACCCGCATGCCGCGCGCTCATCGGTCCATCATCCCCACCGGGCGTCCGAAAAGGGGTGAGCTATGGCTCACGGTGGTCCGGACGCCAGGGTGGTCCGGCACGCACGGCATGGCCAACACCATGGTGAGCCCGCCGCCCGGGGTGTCCTCCGGGGTCACGCTGCCGCCCATGGCCTCGGCCAGGCCCCGGGCCACGGCCAACCCCAGCCCCACGCCGTTGTGGTTGTCGCGGTCGCCGAGGCGTTGGAAGGCCTGGAACACCCGCTCCCGGTCGGCGGCCGGGATGCCCGGACCGTAATCGACGACCCGGATCTCCACGGTGTCGCCCAGAGAACTGGCCGAGACCAGCACCGGTCGACCCGCCGGGTTGAACCGCATCGCATTGGCCACCAGGTTCACCAGGATCCGTTCCAGCAGGCCGGGGTCGGCGAGGATCTCCGGCAGGTCCGGCGGCACGCAGATGCGCACCCCGGCCGAGGCCGGGCCGAGTTCGTCCAGGGCGTGCGGCACCACGTCCTCGACGGCCAGCGGCACGGGCACCAGGCCCAGCGCGTCGGATTGCAGCCGGCTCATGTCGAGCAGGTTCGCGACCAGCCCGTCGAGGCGGTCCAACGACTCGTGAGCGGTGGCCAACAACTCGCCGCGTTCTTCCGGTTGCCACACAATGCTGTCGTCGCGCAGGCTCTGCACCGCCGCCCGGGCCGACGCCAACGGGGTGCGCAGGTCGTGGCTGACCGCGGAGAGCAACGCGCGGCGCACCTGGTCGGCGCGCAGCAACGGCTCGGTGGCCTCGGCCGCCTCGGTCAGCCGCTGCTGCCGCAGGGCCAGGACCGTCTGCGCGCCGAAGGCCTCCAACACCCGCCTGCTGCCGGCCGGCAGCGCCGGGCCGCGCAGCACCAGCACCAGGTTGTCCGCGACGGCGACCTCGGTGTCTGCCTGCGCCGGGGTCGGGCATTCCTCACCCGCGCACGCGACCACGCTCCAGGATGACGGTGCGTCAGGTTGTCGTTCCAGCAGCGCCACCGAACTCAGCGCGTAGATCTCCCGCAACCGGGTCAGCAAGTCGGTCACCGCCCGCTCCCCGCGCAGCACCGCGTCGGCGAGGGAGGCCAGGATCTCCGCGTCCGCACCCGCCCGGGTGGCGTCGCGGGCCCTCCGCGCGGCCAGGTCCACCACCGCGGACACCGCGATCGCCACGCACACGTAAGCGGTGATGCCGAGCAGGTTGTCGTGGTGGGAGATCGTCCATTTGTGGATGGGTGGGGTGAACCAGTAGTTCAACAACGCCGAACCGACCAGCGCCGTGGTCAGGGCCGGCCACAGCCCGCCGATCAACGCGACCGCGACGACCAGCATCAGGAACAGCATGATGTCGCTGGACAGCGCGATGTGGGTGCGCACGTGGCTCAGCGCCACGGTGAGCGCGGGCAGGCCGATCAGCGCGGTGGTGAATCCGCTCACCTGCCGCCGCCGACTCAGCGCGGGCGGGGTGCGTCGCGGGGTACGGGGCGGGGGTGCCGCGTCATGGGTGACCAGGTGCACGTCGATGGTCCCGGACCGCGCAGTGACGGTGGCGCCGACGCCCGCGGACAGCGCGCGGGCGAACCGGCCGCGTCGGCTGGTGCCCAGTACCAATTGAGTGGCGTTGACGCCGGTGGCGAACTCCAGCAACGCGCGCGGCACGTCGTCGCCGATCACGTCGTGGTAGCTGCCGCCCAGGCCCTCGACCAACTGCCTTTGGGTGGACAGCATTGCGCGGTCCGCGCCGGCCAGGCCATCGGTTCGGCCGACGTGCACGGCGAGCAGGTCCGCCCCGCGGGCGCGTTCGGCGATACGGGCCGCCCGGCGGATCAGCGTCTCGCCCTCCGGCCCGCCGGTCAGCGCAACCACGACGCGCTCGCGGGTTTCCCAGGTACCGGAGATGTTGTGCTCGGCGCGGTAGCGGTCGAGTTGGTCGTCGACCTTGTCGGCCAGCCAGAGCAGCGCCAGTTCCCGCAGCGCGGTCAGGTTGCCGACGCGGAAGTACCGGCCGAGCGCGGCGTCGATGCGGTCGGGCGGGTAGATGTTGCCGTGCGCCATCCGGCGGCGCAGCGCCTCGGCCGTCATGTCGACGATCTCTACCTGGTCGGCGCGACGGACCACCTCGTCCGGGACGGTCTCCCGCTGTTTGACCCCGGTGATGTCCTCGACCACGTCGTTGAGCGATTCCAGGTGCTGGATGTTGACGGTAGTGATGACGTCGATACCGGCGTCGAGGATCGCGTCCACGTCCTGCCAGCGCTTGGTGTGCACCGAGCCGGGCACGTTGGTGTGCGCGAGTTCGTCGATCAGCGCGACCTCGGGGTGACGGGCAATCAGCGCGTCGGTGTCGAGTTCGGCGAAGGCCACCCCGCGGTAGCTGAGCTCGCGGCGCGGCAGGACTTCGAGGTCGGCGACCATCTCCGCGGTCTTCGGCCGGGCATGGGTCTCCACCAACCCGACCACGACGTCGGCACCGCGCTCCGCGCGACGCCGCCCCTCGCCCAACATGGCATAGGTCTTGCCGACCCCGGGAGCAGCCCCGAGGTAGATACGCAGGCGGCCTCGACTCACGTCCGGGCGACCGGATGCTGCCGGTCCAGGTCCGTGTTGAGCTCCAGCACGTTGACCGCGGGTTCACCCATGAAGCCAAGTGTGCGCTCGGTGGTGTGCACGGCAATGAGGCGGAGCACCTCATCGCGGGTCATGCCGCGTTGGGTGGCGATCCGGTCGGCCTGCAGCCGCGCGTAGGCCGGGGAGATCTGCGGGTCCAGGCCGCTGCCGCTCGCGGTGACCGCATCCGGCGGGATCACCGGGTCGGCCGGGCCATTACCGCGGATCGCCACCAGCACCGCGGGCGCGACGTCAGTGCCGGGCTGCTCGCACTGCACGGTCACGCCGCGGTAGTCGTGCAGGAACGGCGTGGCCGGGCAGGCCTCGTTGACGCTGATCACCTTGTCCACTCCTGCCACCCGGCCGGCAGAGTCGCGCGGGCCGAACACGGCGAGCACCGCGCCGACGCCGCCCGGCGTGCAGTACGGCCGGGCCGCAGCCGATTTCGGCAGCCCCTCGAAGGTGGCCACCGCGACGGCGCGGCCGCAGATCGTGGTGAGCAGCGAGGTGCGTCCGTCGATGTCGGCGATGTCCTCCGGGCCGAGGTTGCCGGCGCCGCTGCTGGTCGGGTCGTAGCCCTTGCCGGCGTTGGACGGCCGCGGCTGGAAGTACTGCGGCAGCGGGTTGCCGTCTTTGTCGGTGAAGTTCTGGCCGAGCAGCGCGCTGCCCACGGTCTTCCCGTCGAAGACGACCAGCGAGCCCTCGGCGCGGTGGTGCAGGCCGGGCGCTTGGGCGATGCTGACCATCACGACCGGGTAGATCAGGCCGAGTAGCGCGGTCAGCACTGCGAAGGTGCGGACGGCGGCCAGGTGGGTGCGTGCCCACGGCGGTACCTGGAACTGATTACGCATCAGGCCCTCTCTCAGAAGCTCTGGCCCGGCAGGTACTGGACGGCGAGGTCGATGAGCTTGATGCCGAGGAACGGCACCACCACCCCACCGAGGCCATAGACGGACAGGTTGCGCCGCAGCAGCGCGGACGCCGAGCCGGGGCGGTAGCGCACCCCGCGCAACGCCAGCGGGATCAGCGCGACGATGACCACCGCGTTGAAGATGACCGCGGACAGGATCGCGGATTGCGGGCTGTGCAGATGCATCACGTTGAGGCGGTCCAGCCGCGGGTAGGCGACCACGAACATCGCCGGGATGATCGCAAAGAACTTCGCGATGTCATTGGCGATGGAGAACGTTGTCAACGCGCCGCGGGTGATCAGCAACTGCTTGCCGATCGCCACGATCTCGATGAGTTTGGTGGGGTCGGAGTCCAGGTCGACCATGTTCCCGGCCTCCTTGGCCGCGGCCGTCCCGGAGTTCATCGCCACACCCACGTCGGCCTGAGCCAGTGCGGGGGCGTCGTTGGTGCCGTCGCCGGTCATCGCGACGAGCTTGCCGCCGGCCTGCTCGCGCTTGATCAGCGCCATCTTGTCCTCGGGCGTGGCCTCGGCGAGGAAGTCGTCGACCCCCGCCTCGGCGGCGATGGCCCGCGCGGTCAGCGGGTTGTCGCCGGTGATCATCACCGTGCGGATGCCCATCTGCCGCAGCTGGTCGAAGCGCTCGCGCATGCCGGTCTTGACCACGTCGGACAGCGCGATCACGCCGAGCACCCGGGCCGGGCGGCCGGGTACCCACTCGGCCACCACCAGCGGGGTCCCCCCGGAGGCGCCGATGCCGTCCACCACCTCGTGAATCTCATCCGACGGTCCCTCGCCGCCGTTCTCCCGCACCCAGGCGGCGATCGCGGTGGCCGCGCCCTTGCGCAGCTGCCGTGAAGAGCCGTTCGCGGACAGGTCCGCGCCGGACATGCGGGTCTGCGCGGTGAATGGCACGAAGGTGGCTAACGCGCTGTCGGGGTCCTCGGGCACCGCGAACTCGCGTTCGGCCAACGCAACGATCGAGCGACCCTCCGGGGTTTCGTCGGCGCGGCTGGCCAGCGTGGCCGCCCGGGTCAGCTCGTCGGTGGTGATGCCGATCGCCGGAGAGAAAGCGGTGGCCTGTCGGTTGCCGTAGGTGATGGTCCCCGTTTTGTCCAGCAGCAACGTGTTCACGTCACCGGCGGCCTCGACCGCCCGACCGCTCATGGCCAGCACGTTGCGTTGCACCAGGCGGTCCATGCCCGCGATGCCGATCGCGGACAGCAACGCTCCGATGGTGGTCGGGATCAGGCAGACCAGCAGCGAGACCAGCACGATGCCGGTGACGCCGTCGTTGGTCAGCGCCGCGGAGTCCGGCACGCCGGGCTGGGTGGTCTTGGCGAAGATGGCCATCGGCTGCAGCGTGGCCACCGCCAACAGGAAGATCACCGTCAACGAGGCGAGCAGGATGTTCAACGCGATCTCGTTCGGCGTCTTCTGCCGGTTGGCGCCCTCCACCAACGCGATCATCCGGTCCAGGAACGACTCGCCCGGCCGTTGGGTGATCCGCACGACGATGCGGTCGGAGAGCACTGTGGTGCCGCCGGTCACCGCGGACCGGTCACCACCGGACTCGCGGATCACCGGCGCGGACTCCCCGGTGATCGCGGATTCGTCGATGCTGGCGATGCCCTCGACGATGTCCCCGTCGCCGGGCACGATCTGATTCGCCCTCACCTCGACGTGGTCGCCCCGGGTCAGTTGCGCCGCCGGCACGGTTTCCTGTTCTACCAACGGGAAACCGAGGCCAGGCATCCAACCGATCAGCCGGGTCGCCATGGTGTCCCGCTTCGCGGCCCGCAACGTGGCCGCCTGGGCCTTGCCCCGGCCCTCCGCGACGGCCTCGGCCAGGTTGGCGAACACCACGGTCAGCCACAGCCACCCGGCGATCGACACCGCGAACACCGACGGGTCGCGGGCGGCCGGCACGGTGGTCCACACCGCGCCGACCTCGACGACGAACATGACCGGGTTGCGCCACAGCGTGCACGGGTTCAGCTTGGCCAGCGCGTCCGGCACGCTGCGCCACACCATCGCGAATGACAGCACGTCAGATTCCTTCCGCGAACGGGCCGAGCGCCAACGCCGGCAGGTAGGTCAGCGCGACCACGATCAGCACCACGCCGGTGACCATGCCAACGAACTGCGCCCGGTGCGTGGGCAACGTGCCCGCCGACGGCGGCACGCTGCCCTGGCTCGCCAACGACCCGGCCAGGCCGAGGACGAACACCATCGGCAGGAACCGGCCGATGAGCATGACCAAGCCCAGCGCGGTATTCCAGAACGTGGTGTTCACCCCGATACCGGCGAACGCCGAGCCGTTGTTGTTGCCCGCCGAGGTGAACGCATAGAGCACCTCGGAGAACCCGTGCGGGCCGTGGTTGAGCATGGTGGCGCGCGCGGAGGGCACCGACATCGCGACGCCGGTGCCGACCAGCACCACGATCGGGGTGATCAGCAGGTAGGTGGCGGCGAACTTCATCTCCCGCGCGCCGATCTTCTTGCCCAGGTACTCCGGGGTGCGCCCGACCATGAGGCCCGCGACGAACACCGTGATCACCGCAAGGATCAACATGCCGTACAGGCCAGAGCCGGTCCCGCCGGGCGCGACCTCGCCGAGCATCATGTCGAGCAGGGCAACCGCGCCGCCCAGTGCGGTGTAGGAGTCATGGAAGGAGTTCACCGCGCCGGTCGAGGTCAAGGTGGTGGACGAGGCGAACGTCGCCGAGTCCGGCACCCCGAACCGGGTGTCCGTTCCCTCGAACGCCCCGCCCGCGGCCATCGGGTTGGTCCCGTGATGGGCGATCTGGAAGGCGTTCATCGCGATCACACTGCCGATCCAGAGGATCGCCATCACCGCGACGATCGCGGTGCCCTGCCGCACGTCGCCGACCATCCGGCCGAAGGTGCGCGGCAGCGAGAAGGAAATCACCAGCAGCAGGAAGATCTCGATGAAGTTGGTCCACGCGGTGGGGTTCTCGAACGGGTGCGCGGAGTTGGCGTTGTAGAACCCGCCGCCGTTGGTGCCGAGTTCCTTGATGACCTCCTGGCTGGCCACCGGACCACCGGGAATCGCCTGGGTTCCGCCGGCCAGTGTGGTCACCGTGCGGTGGCCGGAGAAGTTCTGCACCGCGCCGCCGGCGATCAGCACGGTCGCGCCGATCACCGAGATCGGCAGCAGGATCCGGGTGCAGGTGCGGGTCAGGTCCACCCAGAAGTTGCCCAGGCCGGTGGTGCGGTTGCGCGCGAAGCCGCGCACCAACGCGATCGCCACCGCGATCCCCACCGCCGCGGAGACGAAGTTCTGCACCGCCAGGCCGGCCATCTGGGCCAGGTGACCCAGCGTCGATTCCCCGGAGTAGGCCTGCCAGTTCGTGTTCGTGACGAAGCTGGCTGCGGTGTTCCAGGCCAGCGCCGGCGCCACCCCGGCGAAGCCGAGATTGCCGGGCAGGTGACCCTGCAACCGCAGCAGCAGATACAGACCGACCACCGAGACCACGGAGAAAGCGAGCACACTGCGCGCGTAGGCCGACCAGGTCTGCTCGGCGTCGGCGTCCACCCCGATCATCCGGTACAGGGCGCGCTCGGCCCGCAGGTGCCGCTGCGAGGTGAAGACGCGGTACATGTAGTCGCCGAGCGGGATGTGCACGACGATCAGCGCGAGGGCGAGCGTGGCGATGAACACGATGCCTGCACCGGTGGGCCCCATCAGAACTTCTCCGGGAACAGCAACGCGGCCAGGCAGAACACCAGCAACCCGGCGGCGATAATCAGCCCGACGACGTTGTCGCCGCTCACAGCGAACCCAGCCCGCGCACCACGGCACCGAACAGCCCGAACACCACGACGGTCAGCAGTACATACAGCAGGTCAGAACCGGTCACGTAGCTCAGCACAGCGCGCGGGCAACGCGCCGTCAGCGGGTCTTGACGCGATTCCTACGCGGCGACCGCGAATACCTATGCGGCCCTGATGTCAGGGCGTGCCGCCGTCCACCCGCAGGATCGCGCCGGTGGCGAAGCTGGAGGCGGCCGAGGCGAAGTACAGCGCGGCGCCGATGATCTCGTCCGGCTCGCCGGCCCGGCCCATGGCCATCGCGCCGAACCACTCCTGTTCCTGGGTCGGGTCCCAGGCCTTGGCGATGTCAGTGCGGAACGGGCCGGCCATGATGCCGTTCACCCGCACGTGCGGCGCCCAGGCCCTGGCAAAGCCCTCGGTCAGCGCGTTGAGACCCGCCTTGGCCGCCGCGTAGGGCAAGTAGTCGGGCGAGGGCCGGATCGAGCCGACCGAGGAGATGTTGATGATCGAGCCGCCGCCATCGGCGGCCATCCGCTCACCGATCCGCGCGGTGAGCCGGAACGGGCCCTTGAGGTTCACCCCGATGACCTTGTCGAACAGGGCTTCGGAGACGCCGACGAGGCTGTCATAGAGCGGCGAGAGGCCCGCATTGTTCACCAGCACGTCCACCCGACCGAAGGCGTTGTACACCTGCTCGACGAGGATGTCGCACTGCGTCCAGTCGCTGACGTTGGTGGGCAGCGCCAGCGCACGGCACTGGTAACGCTCACGGACCTCCGCCGCGGTTGCCTCACAGTCCGCGGACTTGCGGGAGACCACCACGATGTCCGCACCCTGGGCGGCGAAGGCGTGCACCATTTCGTGGCCCAGGCCGCGGCTACCACCGGTGACCACCGCCACCTTGCCGGACAGATCGAACAGTGCGTCGGCGATACCGGTCATGGCACTCCCTGAGGCCCGCGGGTCAGTCGCCGCTGATGATGACCAGGTCCCCGTTCGTGGTCTCCTGGCGCAGCTTGATCAACGGCGCGTACTCCGGTGAGTTGTACCAGCCCAACGCGGTGTCCATGTCGTCGAACTCGACGATGACGGTGCGCTCACGGAAATCCTTGCCGTACAGCACTTCCGCGTCCCCCACCCCGGCCAGCATGCGCCCACCGTGCTTGATGATGAGCGCCATCGTGGCCGGGATGTACTCCTCGGTGAAGCGCTGCGGATCGGTCAACTCCAGGGTCACGACCGCGAACGCCCCACCCGCTGGTGAAGAGGGCTCACTCGCTGACACCCGCGGGGCCGGCGCGTCCATGCCGGCCACGGCGATGGCCGAGGTGGTGGAGGTCTCCTCGCGGACCTTCGCCACCGCCGTGTACTCCGGGTCCTGCGACCAGCGCAACGCGGTGTCCAGGTCGGGCAGTTCCAGGATCAGCCCCCGGCTGCGTAGCATGCCGCCCTCGGGGTTCTCGGTGCGGTTGCCGGCGGCCAGCACCCGGCCGCCGTGCTTGGTCAGCGTGCTGTTGGCGACCGGGCCGTACTCCTTGCCCAGGCGCTCGGGGTCGTGGACGTCACTGGTGATCACTACGTATGCAGGCATACCCTCACGCTCCCCGGAACATGGCGGCGAAATCCTCCAGCTCACCGGGAATGGAGTCGCCGATCGGTTGGTAGACGAGTTCGGTGACGCCCTGCGCCGCGAGGCCGGCGACCTTCTCCTGCCAGCCCTGCCGGGACAACGCGAGCCCGGCACCGGCCAGCATGTCGCCGTTGATGAACTTCTGGTCGCGTTCGTTGAGCCCGCACAGGTGCCCGTAGTGCAGCTCGAGGTGCAGACGCTCGGGTGCGACGTCGTCATACAGGGCGGCGTACTCCTTGGCGCCGGGCACCAGGTCGAGGTTGTTGTGCGCAACCGCGAAGTGGTACAGCACCGCGGCGCCGGGGCCGGCGGCGTTGAGCACGCGCGCGGAGTTCGGGTCCTCGCCGGGACGTAGCACCGTGCCGAACGCCAGCAAGATGTTCCAGTCGAAGCCGGGGACGGCCTGGTCCACCACAAACACCCCGTCGGCCTCCCGACGGGCCGTCGCCTCCCCCTTGGGGCCCATCGCGGCGACCACCCAGGGCAACTCGATGGGCCGATCCGGCAGGAAGCCCGGCCAGGCCATCATCTTGATCAGTTGGCCGTCCCAGAGCGTCTCCTCACCTCGCAGCAGGGCCTTCACGGTGCGGATGTATTCCGCGACCGAGGCCCAGGCCAGCGGTTTCTGACCCAGCGCCATCCGGCCGGTGTAGCCGGTGCCGATGCCGACCGCGACGCGTTCCCGACCGGCGACGCCGACCAGCGTGGCGATCGCGGAGGCGGTGGTCGAGGGATGCCGCAGGTTAGGGATCAGCACACCGGCACCGAGCCCGATCCGGTCGGTGCGATCGGCGGCGCGGGTGATCTGGGTCCACAGGTCGGCCAGGAGGGGCGGTGAGTCGTAGAGCCAGGCGCGCTCGTAGCCGAGTTCCTCGGCGATGCGCACGTGCTCCGGGGTGTCCAGCGAGGTGTCGAACGCACAGGACAGCTTCATGGACCACTACTACACCCGAGCCGGATCGCGTCGTTAACCCGCAGGCGCTAGATTCCGCGCGTGCGCGTGGATCTGATCACCGACGACGGCATCTCGGTGCATGGCGTCGGGGAGCTCCCGGACCTGCTGGCCGCGGAGAAGGGCATCGTCTGGGTCGACATCCCGGCCTGCGACCCGACCAGCGACCGGGTGCTGCGCGACGTGTTCGGCTTCCATCCCATCGCGGTTACCGACTGCACCCAGCGCAATCGGGTGCCCCGGGTGCACGTCTACCCCGACCACCGGTTCTACGTGCTGCACAGCCCGGAGGCCGGCGCCTCGGGGCACGTGCACTTCGTGGAACTCGACCAGTTCGTGGGAACGCGCTACCTGGTCACCGTGCACGGCCCGGCCAACCCGAACGTGCAGTCCGAGCGGATCGTGCAGGAGACCGACGCGGTGCGGGCCAAGATCGAGGCCGGCCGGTACCTGCCGACGACGCCGTTCGAGCTCTCCCACGCGATCGTGTCCGCCATCGCCCGGCACATGGAGCGCTTCCTGGAGCAGGCCACCGAGGAGGTGTGGCGCCTGGAACAGACGGTGAACGCGGGCGACGACGGCGACCCCGAGGAGTTCCTCGAGGACATGTTCCGGGCCCGGCACGGCCTGCTCGCGGTACGCACCATGGCCTCGGCCAGCCGCGAGGTGTACGGCCGGGTATCCGGCCTGGTGGGCACCAAGGTCAGCGCGGACCACAAGCCCTACCTCGACGACCTCATCGACCAGTTCGGCCGGGTGACCAGCCTCGCCGAGGGACAGCGGGACTACCTGGCCGGGGTCATCGAGCACTTCCGGGCCCGCACCGAGACCAAGATGACCATCGCCGCGGAACGGCTCGCGGTGATCGCGGTAATCACGCTGCCCATCACCGCCCTGGCCTCGGTGTACGGCATGAACGTCATCGTGAACGGCAAGACCGAGTGGTTCCAGCTGGTGGGCGTGCTGGTGGTCATGTTGGTCATGTCGGCGTGGCTGTTGCGCTGGGCCAAACGTCAGGGCTGGTGGTAGTGGCCGGCATGCTCGGGATGTGACGTTGTTGCGGGAGGCGTTGGAGTGAAGGGCCTGCTCATCGATTGGGGTGGGGTGCTCACCAGCGACGTGTTCGCGTCGTTCGACGTCTGGTGCGAGCGCCAGGGTCGGCCGGTGGGCAGCGTCGCGGCGGTGTTCCGGGAGGAGCCCGGCCGCGGGTTGCTGTTCGACCTGGAGTGCGGGCGGATGAGCATCCCCGAGTTCGAGACCAAGCTGTCCGTGGTGCTCGACGCGCCGCCGGCGGGCCTGGCCAACGAGTTGTTCTCCGGTTCGGTGCACGAGCAGCGCATGGCACACGCGGTGGCGGACCTACACGCGGCCGGGGTGCGCACCGGGCTGCTGTCCAACTCGTGGGACATGGAGTACTACGACCGCACCCGGTGGGCGGAGATGTTCGACGTCGTGGTGCTCTCCGCCGAGCACGGCGTGCGCAAGCCGGACCGGGCCATCTACGAGAAGGCGATCGAGGCGATGGGCCTGCCCGCCGAGGAGATGGTGTTCGTCGACGACATCGGCGGCAACCTCAAACCGGCCCGTGAACTGGGGCTGCACACCTACCGACACGTCTCGGTGGCGGAGACGGTGGCGTTCCTCGCGGAGCAGTTCGGGGTTTCCCTGTAGCCCTGAGCGTGCGGTAGCGAGGGTCAACATGGGCACATTCCATTCGGACCAACGCTGATGACCCCGTCCGGCCGGGTGTTATTCACTCGGTCGGGAACAGCAATCGAGGGGGACTCCCATGCGCAAGTCACGTCGGTCGGCCGTGCTGGCCATCGCTGCGGTTGGTGCATTGCTGCCGGCCGGGACCGCGGGTGCGGTGAGTACCGGGGACGCGCCGGCGCATCACGCCCGGCACGCGGTCGCGCCGTGGGGACACATCAAGATCTGCAAGCACGGGCTGGAGACCTTCGACGTGTACGCCGACGGCCAGGGTCGGACGTGGCAGGACACGCTGGACACCGGGCCCACCTCGTGCACCGTGTGGGGCGCCATGCGGCCGGGCATGTACGACATCGCGTTCACCCAGAACGTGGCCTCACAGCAGCACGTGGTGTTCCTGGCGACCTATCGGGACAACAGGGGCCGCATGTGCCGCAAGGCCTTCGAGGGGCAGGGCGTGATGAACTCGCTGCTGTTGCCCGGCAAGTTGATCCGGATCGATCTGCGCCTGCGGCGCGAGCACCACACCATCGACTGACGCTGGGTCACAGGCCGAGCTCCCGGATAAAGCCCGGCGGGATCAGCACGTCGTCGCGGGTCAGATCCGTGACCGACGCGCGGCCCAACGCGAGCAACGTCGAGTCCAGGCCGGCCCGAAGAATGTCCAGCACGTTCTCCACGCCGGTCTGGCCGTTCGCGGCCAGCCCCCACAGGTAGGCCCGGCCGATCATCACGGCCCGCGCGCCCAGCGCCACGGCCTTGGCGACGTCGCTGCCGCGGCGGATCCCGCCGTCCAGCAGCACCTCGAGTTGGTCGCCGACCGCGTCGGCGATCACCGGCAGCGACCGGATCGCGGCCGGGGTGCCGTCCAGGTTGTTGCCGCCGTGGTTGGACACCGAGATCGCGGACAGCCCCGCGTCCACCGCGCGGCGGGCGTCGTCGACCCGGATGATGCCCTTGAGCATGCACGGGCCGTCCCACTGCGAACGCAGCCAGGCAATGTCCTCCCAGGACGGCGGCGGCGTGCCCATCCACTCCCCGTAGGCGGCGAAGAAGCCGGGCGCGGCGTCGTCCTTGCCGCCCATGTTGGGCACCGCGAGGTCGGGCAGTTTGCCGCTGCGCGCGAAGTCCAACAGCCACTGCGGACGGACCAGCACCTCGGGGGCGAACCGCAACGCGGTCCTGAAATCGATGGACTGCGGGATCGACGGGCTGCCCCAGTCCCGGGAATGGGAGAACGACCAGTCCAGCGTGATGATCAGCCCGGTGGCACCGGCCGCCCGGGCCCGTTCCAGCCGACCCACGATGGCCTCCCGGCTGCCGCACCAGTAGACCTGGAAGAAGGTGGGGGCGCCCTGGCTGACGACCTCCTCGATCGGTTTGGACGCGAATGAGCTCAGGCCCATCGCGGTGCCACGGGCCGCCGCGGCGCGGGCCACGCCGAGTTCGGCGTCCGGGTGCACCGCCTGCACGCCGGTCGGGGAGAGCAGCACCGGCAGGGCGATCTGCTGGCCCATCACCTGCGTCGAGAGGTCGCGGCCCTGCGCGGCGCCGGCCACGTGCGGGGCGAAACCGAGCTCGCCGAAGGCCTTGAGGTTGTCCCGGTAGGTGATGCCTTGCTCGGAACCGGCCAGCAGCGCCTTGTACACCGAGCGGGGCAACCGGCGCTTGGCGCGGCGCTGGGCCTCGGCAACGGTCTCGAACCAGGCGCTGCTCATCGGGTCCTCCTGAGGGGGCGGGTCGGGCTTTCGGTCGGGGGGCGCACCCGGACGCGGCGGATGCGCGGCAGTAGCGGGGCGATCGTGCGGGCGCGGGCGCAGCCGGCGAGCACGCCGGCGCCGTAGGCGACGTCCTCGGCCAGATGCGTTGCGGTCCAGCGGAACGGGTCGGTGGCGTGCGCGCGGCGGGACCACCACGCGGCCACGGGTTCGGCGAGCAGCAGCGCGGCGGTGCCGGTCCGGGTGCGGCGATGCAGCAGAGCGGCCAGCGCCAGCGGGGCGGCGGTCTGCAGCGCGTAGCTGCCGGTGGTGCGGGCGGTCCAGGCCAGCCGTTGGGTCAGCGCGGGAGCGGCACCCGCGGCGGGCAGACCGGTCTTTGTGCGGCGGTGCAGTTCGTCGGCCGCGGCGCCGGCCAGCAGGGCGACGGCGAGGCGCGGGCGGCCGGTGACCGCGGCGAGCAGCGCCGCGCCGGTCCACGGCTCGAGCACCAGCGGCACGAACGCGTCGGGGTGACGCTGCGTCAGGGGTGCGGCGGAGGTGCCGTAGCGGAACCTTCGGCCGAGCCGTTGGCGCAGCTGCGACGGTTCGACGTGGCACACCCGCACGCTCGGGTCGTAGCGGATGACGTGGCCCGCGGCGTGCAGCCGCCAGATCAGGTCGACGTCCTCGCCGTAGCGCAGCGTCTCGTCGAAGCCGTCGGTGAGTGCGTCGCGGCGGACCACCAGCGTGGTGGTCGGCACGTAGGCGATGCGGGTGCCCGGCGCGACCCGTGCCGGGTACGGGCCGAGGTCCAGCGCGGACCGCGGTCCCGGCCGGTCGGGCACCACCCGCGGCGCCACCGCGGCCACCGTCGGATCGTCCAGGTGCGCAGCCAGCCGGGTCAGGGCACCGACGTCCGGCGCGCAGTCGCTGTCCACAAACGCGACCAGCGGTGCGTCGGTGGCGGCCAGGCCGGTATTGCGGGCCGCGGCCGGCCCGCCGTTGCTTTCCCGGCGGGTCACGCGGGCGCCGTGCCGGGCGGCAACGGCTGCGATGCCGGCCGAATCTGACGAGGCGTCATCGACGACGAGCACCGGGTGGGCGGCGCCCAGCGCGGCCAGACAACGGTCCAGCAGTTCCGCGCGGTTGTGCGCGGGCACCACGACGATCAGCTCTGCCGTCGCGGCGCCAACCGGTTTGGGGTGCGCCAACCCGGCATCGGTCAATCGGCGGGCCAGTGTCGCGCCCGCGGCGGTGCGGATCGGCCCGTCGCGCACCTCGGTCAGCGCGGTCACTCCGGTGGGGCTCAGCCGCAGCAGCCGTGTCGGCGACCCGCCCACCAGCAGATCGCGGCGCGGCCGGCGCACCGTCCGGTCCAACTCCACCCGCCACCCCCGCGGCAGTGTCGCGCTCACCGCGGGCGTCCCATCCGCAGCTCATTCATGATCTGGCGGGGCTCTGTCATACGTGAGGCGTCACGGAACCTGGACAATCCGGGCGCGGAGATGACGCCCCGCGTGTGACAGTCGTCGCTGCGCTCATGAATGAGCGGAGCGAAGCGACGCCCGGTCACAGTGCCAGCCCGCCGTCGACGGGGACGATGGCGCCGGTGATGGCGGAGGAGTCGGGGCCGGCCAGGAAGGTGAGGACGGCCGCGACCTCGGCGGGGTCGAGCAGGCGGCCGTGGGGTTGTTGCGCGGCGAAGGCTTCGGAGAAGGGGAGGCCATAGAGGCGGGCGGACTCGGTGAGCATGGCCGTGTTGGTGGAACCGGGGGACACGGCGTTCGCGGTGACGCCGGTGCCGGCCAACTCCACGGCCAGCGACCGAACCAGCCCGGCCACCCCGGCCTTCGCCGCGCAGTAGGCAGCCAGCTGCGGCAGCCCCTTGGTGGCGGCCGCGGAGGCGACGGCGAGGAAGCGCCCCCCGCGCGGTTCCGGACGGCGCAGCAGCGCGGGAATCGCGGCGCGGGCCAGGTTCAGTACGCCGCCGAGGTCGACGTCGAGCACCACCTGCTCAAGACCGGGGTCGAGTTCCCACTGCGGCATCCCGCCGGCGATCACCCCGGCACAGGCGATCGCCGCATCCAACCCGCCCCAGCGTTGCTCGGCCTGGGCCACCGCGGCGACCAGCGCGGCCGCATCGCGCACGTCGGCGATCACCGCCTTGGCCGACTCACCTGCGGCGGCGACCACGGCAGCCAGGTCCTCCCGGCCGGCCAGGCGATAACCCAGCCGCGGGTCGTCCGCACACGCGTCGACGGCGAGCACGTTCCACCCGGCGCGGCACAGAGCGCTGACCGTGGCCGCACCGACGCCGCGGCCCGCCCCGGTCACCAACGCCACCGGCCGGGTCACGGCCACCACCGGGCCACCGGCCGGGTCACGGCCACCACCGGGCCACCGCGTCGGTCAGGTCCGCTACCAGCCGCACCAACAGCGCCGCCCCCTCGTCGGCGTCCGCGCCGGCCGGATCACCCAGCACGCCGGACGGGCTGACCGCGCGCACCCCGCCGGCCCGTAGCTCGGGCAACATCGCGGCCAACGGCCGCACGTCGCCGGCCACCGCCAGCTCCAGCTGCACCCGCGCCGGGTCCAGCGCCAGCGCGAGACCGGTTTCCACCCGGCCCGCGTGTACGTCACCGGACCACGTGGGCGCGAACGCGCGCACGTCCCGACCCTCGCTGCGCAGCCGGGTCACCGCGCGGGTCAGCGGCTCGGCGTTGCCGCCGTGTCCGGACACGAACAGCACCCGAGCAAAAGTGTCCGTGGCCGAGCGGGCCAGCTCCAGCAGCACCAACTCCAGCGCCTCCTGCCCGATCGACAACGTGCCGGGGAACCCGGCGTGCTCCCCGCTGGACCCGTACGGCAGCGCCGGGGCGACGAGCACGTCCTCGCGGCGCTGCGCCAAGCCCCGGCACAGCGCGACCGCCACGTCGGTGTCCACCGACAACGGCAAATGCGGGCCGTGCTGTTCGGTCGCACCCAACGGCACTACGAGCAGCGCTTCGGGTCGTCGCCCGACCTGAGGCCACGTCAGATCGGCCAACGTCGGGGTCATGTCACCGACAGCCCGGCCAACGGGTTCACGTCGCAGGCTCGGTCGGGAAGCGACGTGTGCGGCTTGCCGGCCACGCTGAGCGGCAGCAGTTTGCGCGAGTGGTCCACCGGGGAGCGCGGCGCGGACACGGCGCCGGCCAGCGCGTACTCCCCATGCCCCTGTACGCATTCCGGGTCGGGTCCGTCCAGGGGCAGCCCGGTGAAGAACTTCGCCGCCATGCAGCCGCCGCGACAGGCGTCGTAAGCAGAGCAGGACGAGCACGCGCCGCCGGTCTGCGGCTTGCGCAGGTCGGCGAACAGGTCACTGGTGCGCCACAGGTGCGCGAAGCCACCGGGTGCAGTGAGGTTGCCGGCCAGGAACTCCGGGTGAATGGCGAACGGGCAGGCGTAGACGTCGCCGAGCGGGTCGATCAGGCAGACCACCCGGCCCGCGCCGCACAGGTTCAGCCCCGGCAATGCGGCGCCATAGGCGGCCAGGTGGAAGAACGAGTCGCCGGTGAGCACACCCTCGCCGTGCGCGACCAGCCAGTCGTAGAGCTCGCGCTGCTGCCCGGGCAGCAGCCGCAGCTCGTGCCAGACATCGGCACCGCGACCGGAGGGCCGCAGCCGGGTCAGCCGCAATTGCGCGTCGAAAGAGTCGGCCAGCGCCTTGTATTCATCGATCTGGTCGACGTTGTGACGGGTCATCACCACAGAGATCTTGAACCCGCGCATGCCCGCGTCGTACAGGTTCTGCATGGCGCGCATCGCGGTTGCGTGCGAGCCGGGGCCGCGGATGGCGTCGTTGATCTCGGCGGTCACACCGTCCAGGGAGATCTGCACGTCGACGTAGCTGTTGGCGGCCAACCGGCGGGCCACGGCGGGCGTGATGCGCACCCCGTTGGTGGAGAACTTCACCCCGACGTGATGCGCGGTGGCGTAGTCCAGCAGCTCGAAGAAGTCCGGGCGCACCGTCGGCTCGCCGCCGCCGATGTTGACATAGAAGACCTGCATGCCCTCCAGTTCGTCGATCACCGCCTTGCACTGTTCGGTGCTCAACTCCCGCGGGTCACGCCGCCCCGAGCTGGACAGGCAGTGCACGCACGCCAGGTTGCAGGCGTAGGTGAGCTCCCAGGTCAGGCAGATCGGGGCGTCGAGGCCGAGCGCGAACTCATCGACGAGGGGGGCGACCATCGGTTAGTAGACGCCGCACATGCCGTCAATGGAGACCTCTTCCACGAGCACATCCTCGGTGACGACCTCGTCGGGATTCACGGGGTTCATGGGGCTCCTTCAGGTGGGGTTCTGGCACTGCGTGCCGAATTTCTGGCACACTATCGGCACGCAGTGCCGTAATTCAAGGGTGAAGCTGGTGCGCATGGACGAGACGCCGCGCCGCGGCAGACCGCCGGGCACCAGCGGGCGCGAACTGGAAGAGGCCGCGCTTCGGCTGTTCACCGAGCTCGGCTACCACGAGACCACCGTGGAGGACATCGCCGCGGCGGCCGGGGTCTCGCGGCGCACGTTCTTTCGATACTTCGACTCCAAGGCCGCGGTGTTGTGGGGGGACTTCGACGCCGAGGTCACCGAATTGCGTGCAGCCTTCGCCGAGATCGCGCCGGACGCCCCGTTGATGGCGGCCATCCGGCAGGTGGTGGTGGGGGTGAATCACTACCGGGCAGCGGATGTGCCGGAGCTGCGGCTGCGGATGCACCTGATCGCGACCCACCCGGAGTTGGCCGCGGAGGCGCTGCGGCACTACGACGCGTGGGAACGCGAGGTGGCCGCTTTTGCCGCCGCGCGGCTTGGGGTCGCGGCGGATGAGCTGTACCCCTTGGCCATTGCACGCACGACCTTGGCGGCGGCGCGGGCGGCCTTCGATCGGTGGGCGACGTTGGGGGACGCGGACCTGCCGGTCTATCTGGACGCGGCGCTCGCCGCGCTCGGCGCCGGATTCGCCAACGTCGGTTGCTCAGCGTAGGAGGACGGGGAGCGTTTCCACGCCGCGCAGCGTGATGCGGTGCATCCAGACCGGTTCCGCAGTGGCGGGCTGCATGCGCGGGAAGCGCCGGAGCAGCGCGGGCAGGGCGGCCCGGACCTCCAGTCGCGCCAGGGCGTTGCCCAGGCAGTAGTGGGCGCCGCCGCCGAGGCCGACGTGCTCGTTGGCGCCGCGGCGGGCAACATCGATGACGTCGGCCGTGGGTCCCCACTTACGGGGGTCGCGGTTGGCCGAGCCCAGCGCCAGGGTCAGCAGGCTGCCCGCCGGGATGGTGATGCCATCGAGCTGGAGCGACTCCGGGTTGACCCGCCGGGTGAACTGGGCGGGGCCGTCGTAGCGGAACATTTCCTCAACGGCGTTGGCGTCGAGGCCGGGGTCGGCCCGCAGCACGTCCATCTGCTCGGGAAAGCGGAAGAGGTTGGTCAGCCCGTTGCCGATCAGGTTGGCGGTCGTCTCGTGGCCGGCGATGTAGAGGATCATCACATTGGACTGGATCTCTTCGGTGGTCAGCCGATCGCCCGCCTCCTCGGCCTCGATCAGGGCAGTCAGGATGTCGTCACCGGGGTCCTTGCGTTTGTCCGCGACGACCTGCCCCACGTAGGCGAACATGGCCTGCCCGGCGGCGGTGGCCGCCTCGTCCTCCGCCACCGCGAGCGCCGGATCGAGTGCTCTGGCCAGGGTGTGGGACCAGGCCCGCAGCTGCCCGTGGTCGGCGGCGGGCATGCCGAGCATCTCTGAGATCATCTGGACGGGAAGCGGGAGCGCGAACTCGCTCATCACGTCGATCTTCCCCTTGTCGGCCGCCTCGGCCAGGAGTTGCTCGACGAGGTAATCCGCCCGGTCCTTCCAGCGGCCCAGGGACCGCGGTGTGAAGACCTTGGACACCAGACGGCGCAGCCGCAGGTGGTCCTCGCCGTCGCGGCGGGACATGGCCTTGTCCAGGCACCTGCGCTGGGCGGCCGCCGACGGCTGACCGGTCAGGGTGGCCGCGGGGTCCAGGGTGCCGACGGACCCGAGCAACGATCGGTCCCGGCTGAGGGCGTGCACCTCCTCATACCGGGTCACCACCCAGGAGTTGATCGCATCGGACCAGTGCACCGCGGCCTGCTCCCGCAGTGCCGTCAGCTGGGAGTGCGGATCATCGAAAAAGCCGTCGGCTCCGGGATCCAACTGCCGTGGGTGCGCGACGCCGACGGTGACCGGCCGCGGCGGGGCCGGCGGCTGGGGCCGTGGCGGCGGAAGCATCGGCAATCTGTAGGTGGTCCGCCGCAGGCGGGTGGCGAACTGACGGAGCAGAGCGACGGCCACCGGCGGGACCTCGAGGAGTGCCGCGACGAAGCCCTCGCCGTCTAGCTCTTCCAGCACCATGTCGGTGGTGGCAGTGACCGTCGCGGTGCGGGGCTGCCCGTCGAGCAGGGCCAACTCGCCGATGGTCTCCCCCGCCGCGATTGTGCCGAGGTAGAGGCCTCGCCAGGTGGCGTCGGCCTGGCCCTCCACGACGATCCACCACCGATCGGCCACCTCGTCCTCGGCGCAGACGACCTCGCCTTCGCGGACCTGGCGTACGCCGGTCACGGCCCGGCTCAGCACCGCCAGATCATCGTCGGTGCAGCCCTCGAAGAGCTCGAGTCCGCTTAGCTTTCCTGCCGTCGTCGCCATTGGTGCCCCCTTGTGAAGAGGTCAATCCGAGGGTTGGTCGCTCTCGCAGCAGATCATCTGCGAGTGTGCCAGGGCACCCAGGGCGACCGCCACGGCCGGCAGATCCGCCTCGTCCACCCCCGCCCGCGCGCAGGCCGCGCGCGCGCTCGGCGCATCCGCGAGCGCCTGCACGACCTCGAGCAACTGAGGGGTCTTCAGGAACGACAGCTTGCGGGTGTCGAAGCTGTACAGCAGCGCACCGAACCGCTCCGGACGCACCGACACCCGCGGGTGCAGCCGCCAGCAGGCGTCCAGGTCGAACGACACGGCGCCATTCTCCCCGATGGCTCAGCGCCGACGGCGCCGCGCCCAGCAGCCGACGCCGCCCAGCGCCACCAGGCCGGGAATCCCCGCCATGGACACCGCGCCGAGCAGACGCCGGCGGGATTCGGTGAGCTGCAGGCGACGCAGATCGGGACGATCGCCGCCGACCACGACGAGGTCCTCCTGACCGGCCAGCCAGTTCAACGCGTTGATGAACATGCGGCGGTTGTCCTGTTCGGTGATCAGCGCGTTGCAGGCCCAGTCGGCGTCGGCAACCACCACCAGGCGGGTGCGCGCAATGCTCGGACCGTTGCCGGACACCCGGGTCTCGCCGGTGCTGTGCACCGTTGAGTCGTCGGCGGTGGCGGCGAGCACCACCGGGCCCGCCCGGTCACCGCGCTCCGGTTCGAACTTCATCGCGGTCGAGTCGGTCTCCAACCACGACTTCGCGCTGGACACGGCAAGTTGCGCGACCGACAGGCCGGTGCGCTCCGAGGCCGCCGTGGTGATCCCCCCGGAGCCGACCATCTGCACCCCGGACACCTTGGCGACCACCGGCGAGACCGTCGGGAAGCCGTTCACCAACAGCGTGGTCGGGTCGCCGGCTACGCCGCGGTCCGGGTCCACCACCACGCCGGGCAGCAGGCGCAGCCCGTAGGGGGCGGTGATCGCGGAGACATCCGGGCCGCCGGGGTCGTCCAGAATCATCATCTTGCCGTCGGCGGCCAGGTAGTTGTTGATCAGGGTGATCTCACGCTTGGCCAGGCCGCCGGTCGGGCCGGGCATCAGCAGCGTGGTGCATTCGGAGGGGACCGACTTCGCCACGGTCAGGTCCAGTCGCATCGCGGCGATGCCGTTGTCCTTCATCGCCTGACGGGCCAACTCGTAGCCACCCGCCGCGCCGTCATCGAGTTCGCGTTCGCCGTGCCCGGCCAGCGCGCACACCTCCGACGGCGCGCCGCGGGCCAGTCGGGTGATCGCGCTGGTGACCGCCTCCTCGGTCAGCGGGGAGAACACCTCGCGGCCACCGCCGGCCTCGACCACCACGTCGCCGTCGTCGGTCGCACCCAGCCGCTCGGCCTCACCGGGGGTGTTCCGGATGTCGATGACCCGCCAGGAGATCTGCCCGTTGTGTTGATTGAACTGACGCAGCAGCACTTTCGCGTCGCGGGCCTCGGCCGAACCACCCGGCTCGAACACGGTGATCCGGACCGGCACCGCCACCGCCTTCAGCACCTCGCCGGAGGCATGGGACAGCGTGAACCGATCGGTCGAGGTGAGGTCGACCCGCGCGTCGGCGGGCACCGGGATCAGGTTCACCCCGAGCGCGACGGCCAACGCCACCGTGGGACCGACCAACGCGCGCAGTCGGTCAGTCAACCGCAACCGGCCGACCTGGGCGGCAATCGCGAGAATCAGGCAGACCGCCGTGGTGGACAGGAAGTACACGACGTCGGTCAGCTCGGGTGCGCCGCGGTAGAAGTCGTCCAGATGCGGTTGGAAGGACAACCCGTGCAGCGAACCGGCGCTACCCGCCAACTGCGCGGCGACCAGCACCGCGAAGGAGGCCAACCCGGCGGCGACCGCGGTGGGGGTGAGCGTGCTGGCCAACGTGCCCACCGCGCAGAACAGCGCGATCACGCACACCGCGCCCGCATACCCGGACAGCATCGGCGGGTAGTCCGGCGCCCCCCAGCGGGCCAGGAACCCGATATACGCCACGGTCGGCAGCATCAGCACCACGAAGAACCCGACCGTGGCCAACCACTTGCCGAGGATCAGACCGCTGGGTGACACCCCACGGCCGAGGATCACGTCGAGGTGGCGGGAGCGCCATTCGTCGGCGATCAGTCGGCTGGTCATCACCGGCACGGTCACCAACAACACGAACGCCAGGTTGGGCAGCCACCACCGCAGGCTCGCCTCCCGGGTGCCGTCGGACGCCAGGTAGAACAGCACGCCGGTGAGCAGCAGGAAGGCGGCGGCCACGCCGTAGGGCCACGGGGTGAACAGGTAGGAGCGAAATTCCCGGCGGGCCACCCGCAGTGCGCCGGGGAACGGTTGACTGGCCTTCTGACGGATCGTCACTGCGGATCGCCGGTGACCGAGGCCAAAAACGCCGCTTCCAGATCATCCGGGGCCGGACCGAGCTCGCGGAGTTGCCAGCCCCGCTCGGCGGCCACCGCGGCAGCGATCAGCGGCGCGACGTCCGCGGAGTTCACCGTGCAGCGGTTCTCCTCGACACTGTGCACGCCGGGGATCGCGATGAGCACCGCGTGCAGTTGCGCGGCATCGGCACCGTCCACCACCACGCGCAGTCGCAGCGCGCCACCCTTCACCGCACGGTCCAGGGTGATCCGACCGGCATCGAGCACGACCACGCGTTCACACACCGCGGCTACCTCGGCGAGCAGGTGACTGGAGAAGATCACCGCGGACTCGCTTGCCAGTTCGGCAACCAATGCGCGGAACGACACCTTCTGCCGTGGGTCGAGGCCCTCCGAGGGCTCGTCGAGCAGCAACACGTCGGGGTGGTGCACGATCGCCCCGGCCAGGGCCACCCGCTGCCGTTGGCCGCGGGACAGCCGCCCGGCCAACCGCTCGGCCAGGTTCGCGGCGTGGGTGCGGGTCAGCGCTTCTCGGGCGGCGTCGCGGCGGGCCCGGCGGGGGACGCCGGACAACCCGGCCAGGAAGGTGACATAGCCCAGCGCGGTCTCGTCGCCGTACAGCGGCGGGTCCTCGGGCAGGTAACCGATCCGCCGCCGGGTCGCCGGGTCGGCGGCCGGGTCCCGGCCGTCCAGCGATACAGTGCCGGACTGGCCGGGCAGGATCCCGGCGAGGCGCCGCAGCAGGGTGGTCTTGCCCGCCCCGTTGGGCCCCAACAGGCCGAGCACCTCGCCGCGGGCCACGGAAAGATCGACGCCCGTGACCGCGGGCCGCGGCCCAAACCGGATCGTCAGGTCATGGGCCTGCAGCAGTGCCCCGTCCACAGCTTCGACGCTAGGCTCGCTCACCCGCGGATACCTAGGTAAGTGCTACGGAATCGCATACTGACCCGATCCAGCTCAGACCAGCTCGGCGAGACGGTCCGCCAACTCGCCCCGAGAGTTGATGCCGACCTTGGCGTAGACGCTGGCCAGGTGGGTTTCGACGGTGCGCCGGCTGATGCACAACTGGGCGGCGATTTCCGCGGCGGACAGCCGACGCGCGGCCAGCCGAGCCACTTCCAGCTCCCGCGAGGTGATCGCCCGAGCACCCATCGTGGCCTCGGCGGCCCGCCGTCCGGCCCGGCCCAGGCCTTTGAGTCGGGCCAGCGCGCGGTCCCGCCGCCAGGTGGCGCCCATGCTGTCGTAGCGTTCCGCGGCCCGGGTCAGTCGCGCCACCGACAGCGCGGGGTCCCGACCCTCCCGGGCCAACCCGAGGGCCAGTTCAGCGCGGGCGATCAGCGCCGGGTAGGGCAGCCCGCCCAGGGCTTGCGCGGCGGCCTCGGCCGCATCGGCGGCGGCGCTGGGCCGGTCGGCGGTCAGCGCGGACCAGGCCCGCGCGGTGGCGGCGACGCCGGTGAACAATGGCCGGTCGATCGCGGTGGCGATTGCCTCCAGACGCGAGGCCGACTCGCGCGCGGCGTCGGAGTCCCCCTGCTCGTGGGCCAATTCCGCGGCGTCGGCGAGCACGAACGCCCCGAACACCGGTGCGCCCAACGAGATCAGCTCGGTCGCCGCGCGCTGCAGCATCACTGCCGCCTGGGTCAGTCGTCCGTCCCGCCAGGCGACCACGCCCTCCGCGTGCCGGGCGATCCCGCTGGCCATGAACCAGACCCCGTCGCCGTAGATCTGCCGGGTGCTGTCCAGCGCCGCGTGTGCCTCGGCGAGCTCCCCCACCTCCGCGCCGGACAGCGCGAGGCAGGTCAAGCCCAGCCCACGGCGCAGGCCGATGCGGTTGGCGTTGAGCATCACCACCTCACGCGCACACTGCAGTGAGCCGCGGAAGTCCCCGCTCAGCCAGCGAACCAACGACTCCAGTTCGAGCACGTTGGATTCCCGCCAGCCCGCCTGGGCCTTCGCCGCCTCGAACGCCGCGTACGCCTCGGGCAGCCTTCCCTCGAAACCGAGCGACCACCCCAGCGACATCAGGCCCCAGGTGACCCGGTAGGGCTTCGCGTGCTCCCGCGCCGCCTCGACGCTGTAGCGCAACACCTCGTCGGCCTCGGCGAACTGCCCCTGGTAGAACGCGGTGGTGCCGCGTACCCCCGCGGCCCACAGCGAGGCCTCGGCGTCGCCCGCGGCCTGCGCCTCGGCCAGCATGCGACCGGCACCGTCGTGCAGCGCGGGGATGTCCCCGGCCAGGCCGCGGGCGTAGGCCAGTTCCAACGCGGCGAGCCGGGCCTGGGTGGTCTGCCCGGCCAGCTGGTGCAGCGTCACCGCCTCTTCCGCGGCGGCGGCCGCCGCGGCGACCTCACCGGTTCCCCAGGACAGGAAGCTGGTCAGCCGGGACTTCACCGCGGCGCGACGGGCGATGTCGGGGCTGCCCGCCAGCACCGAATCGATCTCTCGCAGGGCGGCCACCGCACGACCGGCGTCGGCATCGGCGCGGTGGTCGATGACCCAGTCGGCCTCGCGGAACAACGCGTCCGCGACGAGCTCCCACCGCTTGTCCTGCGAGGGCACCAGGTCCACCAGGATGCTCAGGATGCCCAGGCCCTCCTGATAAGCGCCGCGCTGCTCGGCCTGGCGCAGCGCCTCCAGCAGCACCGCGATGGCCTCGTCGTCCCCGCTCTCGCCGGAGCGCGCGAAGTGGCCGGCGGCCTCGCCGAGTCGACCGGTGACCAACAGTTGACGGGCCACCCGGCGGTGCGCCGCGAACCGACGCGCGCCGCCGATCTGTTCATAGATCGTCTCCTGGACCAGTGGGTGGCTGATCTCGTAGGCCGGGACGTGCCCGCGTTGCACCTCGGTGATCAGCCGCGAACGGACCAAGCAGTCCAGCACCAGCGCGAGGGAGTCCAACGAGGTATCGGAGAACCGCATCAGGTCGGCCAACTCCACCGGACCGCCGGCCACCGCGAGGATCTCCAACAGCTCGCGGGCATCGCGATCGAGGTGCTCGACGCGCAGTCGCACCCGCGCGGTCAACTCTTCGGGCACCTGACGCAGCCCCGGCGCGCGCGGGTCGACGCCCTCGTCGCGCGCGGCGCGCAGCAGACCGCCGGCGTAGAGCGGGTTGCCCCGGGAGCGGTCCCACAGCCAGTCCAGGAACTGCTTGTTGACCGAGCCCCCCATCACGTCCTCGGCCAGTTCGGCCAACGCGGGGTCGTCCAACGGGCCGATCTCCAGGCGGGTCAGCGCCCCGAGATCCTCCAGATCGAGCACGGTGCGCAGGGCCGTGGTCGCCTCGGCCAGTTCACCCGGCCGCGCCGTGATCAGTACCAGGATCGGCGCCTCGCTGAACTGCTCGGCCAGATAGGGCAACACGTCCCAGGAGGACGGGTCGGCCAGGTGCATGTCGTTGAACACCACGCACAGCACGTTGGTGGCGGCCAGGTTGGCCAACAATCCACCGAGGCTGCCCAACAGCCGGGGACGCGGCGGTTCGACCTCCGGGGCTCGCCCGCGCAGCGCGGCCACGCTGCGCAGCAGCGCCGCCAGGTCGTCGACGTAGCCGTCGCACAGTGCGGAGATCTCGTCGCGATCGAAGGACCGCAGGTGTCGCTCCAGAACGTCGGCCCACAACCCGAACGACGCGGTGGCACCCAACCGGCGGGCCCTGGCCTCCAGATGGGTCACCGGACCGGACAGTCGCGCGACGGCCTCCTCGGCCAGCCGCGTCTTGCCCACCCCCGGTTCGCCGATCAGCAGTGCAACGCGGAAGGCGCCGGCAGAAGCCCGGCGCCATTCCTCGTGGAGGTCAGCCAGTTCGCGGGAACGCCCGACGAATCTCTGTGCCTCGATAATCGACTCCTCCCACGGCCCTCATGATCGCGGCCGCCAA
>DASXPS010000216.1 GCA_036493475.1 Sporichthyaceae bacterium
GCAGAAGGAATGGGTGTTCCCGGTGCGCCCGAGCATGCGCATCGTGCGCGACACGATCGTCTACTGCGCCGACCACATGGCGCGCTACAACCCGGTCAACATCAGCGGCTACCACATCAGCGAGGCCGGGGCCAACGCGCAGCAGGAGATCGCCTTCACCATGGCGATCACCAAGGCCTACATCGAGGACGTGTTGGCCACCGGGGTGGACATCGACAGCTTCGCCTCACGCCTGTCGTTCTTCTTCGTCAGCCAGGCCGATCTGTTCGAAGAGGTCGCCAAGTTCCGCGCCGTTCGCCGTTTCTACGCCAAACTCGTGAAGGGCTACGGCGCGCAGAACCCGAACTCGATGCGGCTACGGTTCCACGCGCAGACCGCCGCGGCCACGCTCACCAAGCCGCAACCGCTGAACAACATCGTCCGTACGGCGTTGCAGGCGCTGGCCGCCGTGCTCGGGGGAGCACAGTCGCTGCACACCAACGGACTGGACGAGGCGTACACCATCCCCAGCGAGATGGCGATGAAGGTCGCGCTGCGCACCCAGCAGATTCTCGCCGACGAGACCGGCGTCACCTCGGTCATCGACCCGCTGGGTGGCTCCTACTACGTGGAGAACCTCACCGACTCCCTCGAGCGCGGGATCGAGGAGTACTTCGTGAAAATCGACGAGCTCGGGGGCGTCATCGCGGCCATCGAGCAGGGTTTCTTCCAACGGGAGATCTCCGACACCGCCTATGAGTTCGCCAAGCGCAAGGCCTCCGGCGACCGCCCGGTGATCGGGGTGAACAAGTACCGCGATGCCGTCGACGATCAGAAAGTCGAAGTCCACAAACTGGACCCCGAGTCCGAGCACCGCCAGATCACCCGGCTGAAGCAGGTCCGCTCCGACCGCGATCCCGTCCGCGCCGAACGGGCCCTCGCCGAACTCATGCGGGTGGCGAAGGACGACTCGGCGAACCTGATGCCGGCCACTCTCGAGGCCGTCCGGGCGCATCTGTCCATGGGCGAGATCACCGGCGCCCTGCGCGGGGTGTTCGGTTCCTATGTCGAATCGCCGGTGTTCTGAGGTGACCGCTTCCGCCGAATGGTCCCCGGTCCGCAGGGTTCGCACCCACGAGCAGGTGGTGGCGCAGATCCAGGAGAAAATCCTCGACGGAGAGCTGCGGGTCGGCGCAAAGCTGCCCAGTGAGCGCGACCTGGTCGAAGCGCTCGGCGTCAGCCGCAGCAGCGTTCGGGAAGCCCTGCGGTCGCTGGAGGCGATGGGCATCATCGAGTCCCGGGGCGGCTGCGGTCGGGAGTCTGGCTCGACCATCTCCGGGCGCTCGACCGAGGCACTCGGCACGCTGCTGCGGCTGCACGTGGCCCTGGCCGAGATCGCGCTGGACGATCTGGTGGACGTTCGGGTGCAGCTGGAACGACAGTCGGCGGCGAGCGCCGCGAGCAATCGCAGCGAGCGGGACATCGCCACGCTGCGCGCCCTGATCGAGTTGCAGCGAGGGTCGCGGCAGTCCTCCATCGAATTCAACGAACTGGACGCCGAGTTCCACGTCGCGATCGCGCGGGCGTCCGGAAACAAACTGTCCGCCACGTTCATGCAGGCGCTGCGCGAAGCCGTCAAAGCGGAGATGGTTCGCGCGTTCGCCGCCATGGACGACTGGCGGTCGGTGGCCGATCAGCTCATCACCGAGCACTCCGCCATCGTGGACGCGATCGAATCCGGTAAGGCGGCGCGGGCGGCCAATCTCGTCGAGGCGCACATCAGGACGTTCTACCGCGAGCAGGTCGCTACGCGCGCGGGTCGGTGAGCAGCGCTGGGGGAGCACGACGTACGGTCGGCGGGTGATCACCGCAACCGGTGCGCTGCCGGCGCTCACCGCCGGGACCGCCGCGCGGCACTGGGTGTTCGAGCCGGTCCTGGTCGGGGCGGCGGTGCTGGCGGCCGCGGGGTACCTCGCCGGTGTGCACCGGGTGCGTACCCGCGGTGGGCGCTGGCCGGTGGCCCGGACGGCGACGTTCCTGGTAGCGGGACTCGGCGGGTTCGTGGTCACCAGCATGTCGGTGTTGGGCGCCTACCACGGGCGGCTGTTCTGGGCCTACGCACTGCGGCTGGGCCTGTTGGCCACGGTGGTGCCGGGGTTGTTGGCCGCCGGTCGACCGGCCACGTTGCTGCGCACCGCGGCGGGACCACGGCAGTCCAGATTCGGGGCAAGCGTCTGGCAGACGCTGTCCAGCCCCCTGGTGGCGCCGTTGGTGGTGCCGCTGATGTTCACCGCGGTGGTGTTCACCCCCCTGTTGGGCGCGACGCTGCGCCATGACCTGCTCGATCAGGTCGTGCAACTGATCGTGCTCGTCATCGGGGTCGCGGTGTTGCTCCCGGTCGTCGGTGACGGTGTCCCGTCCAGCTCCATGTCCATCGGCATTGGGGTTCTGGTCGGGATCGTCGAGCTCATCATCGACGCGATCCCCGGCCTGTTGGTGCGGCTGCGTCCGGAGGAATTGGCGAGCACGTATTGGGGTCCGATCCACCGCGGGTGGGGACCCAGCCCGATCCGGGATCAACACCTGGCGGGTGAGGTGTTGTGGATCCTGGCCGAGCTCATCGACGTGCCGTTCCTGGCGATACTCGCGGTGCGCTGGGTGCAGGCAGACGCGCGCGAGGCAGCCGTCATCGACCGGACACTGGACGAGGCGGACGCCGGCGGGGATCAGATGATGGCGCCGTGGTGGCTGAGCGAGGGCGGCGATCCACGCCGGCGTCGCTGACCGGCGTAGCCCGTCGCGGATACGCTGGCGGACACGGAGGTGAGGTCGTGCGCTATCTGAGCGTGGCGGACAAGCCGGTCGCCGAGCGGTTCAGCTATTGGCGCGACGTCATCTGCCAGGTGTGTACGCCGTTGGCCGCCGAGCGCGAACCCGAGCACCGTGGCGGTGAGCCGGTGGCGCAGGGCATGACCGGGTGGGTGCAGTCCTCGGAGCTCGGATCCTCGCACTGCGCCGAGGTGTGCTCGCGGACCCAGTCATTGGCTCACGGCGCGGCCGAGATCCGGCGGATGAGCTCCGAGGACATCTTCGTCAGCCTGCAACTACGCGGCCGGTGCATCGCCGAGCAGGGCGACCGCAGCTGCCAGATCGCGCCCGGTGGGTTCGCCATGTTCGACACCACCGACAGCTACCGGCTGACCTACCTGGGCGACGAGCGCAGCGGGGAGTGGCAGGTGCTTTCTTTCCGGGTACCGCGGGAGCGGCTGGTGCCGCTGGTCGCGGATCGGGCCGGCTTCACGGCGGTGACGCACGATGCGAGCCGGGGCGGCATCGCCGCGATGGTCGCCTCGACGATGACCAGCATCTGGCAGCACGTGGAGTCGTTGGACGAGCCGGCCGCGCAGTCGGCCGAGGCTGCCCTGCTGACTCTGCTCGCCACCGCCGCGAGCGACGGCCGCGAGCATTTGTCGGCCGGGCGTGACGCGCTGGACACCGCACTGCGGGCGTCGGTGAACCGATATCTGACGGGGAATCTGCATCGGGCCGACCTCTCGGCCGCACACGTTGCCCGACGCTTCACCATCTCGGTGCGCAAGCTGCACGCGCTCTACCAACACACCGACCGCACGTTCGCCCAGACGGTCATGGCGCTGCGGGTGGAGGCCTGCGCCCGGGACCTCGCCGCCGGTACCGGGCAGTGCACGCTGACCGACACCGCGGCCCGCTGGGGCTTCGCCGATCTTTCCCACATGAACCGTGTTTTCCGCGCGCGGTACGGGTGTCTGCCCTCGGAGTTCCGCCAGGGTGTGCGCGCCGTAAGGAATTGATCGAGATGCCCGGGGGACCGGCACAGTGTGCGGTGCTCGCCAGATCCAAACGTCAGTCTGACCGGCTGTCAGTGCCGCCGGCCTCTCGGCTCGTGTGCTGCTGGATGGTCGAGCAGACGCTGACCAGGTCGTCGACAACCGCGGGATCCGCGGCGAGGTGCTGAGTTCGCGCGATGTTGTTGATGATCGTCAGCTCGGCCAGCACGACGGCCCTCAGTTCCGTGGGATCCGAGTGGGGCCGGTCGTGGTGCAGCAGCCGGACCCAATCGGTGACGAACTCGTATTGGGCGCGCCGGGTGGCATGGCGTCGGTCCTCGGGCAGGTTCGGGGTCTCGTTGAGCAGCACCTCGATCAACGCGCTGTGCGGCAGGACGAACGTGGCATAGCCGCGCAGCAGCGCGGCCGAGGCCTCCTTGGGCGTGCCTGCCGAGCCCAGCACCTGCGCGAGGAGGAACTGGAGCCACTGGGTGCCGCGGGTGATGGCGGCGTCGAGGATCTCGGGCTTGCCGGTGAAGTGGTGATAGATACTCGGCCCGGCGATGCCCACGGCCGCGCCGATGTCCTCCATGGTCACCTGCTGGTACCCGTCGCGGGCGAAGAGTTCGACCGCGGCGTCCAGCAGCATCTCGCGGCGCGAGGCGCGATCGAGCAGCAGCGTGCGGTCGATCGAGGGTCGAGCGGGGGAACGCCGGGTCCGCGCGGTCAGCGGAGCCCGCAGTGCCGCATCGGCCGTGGCTGCCAAGAGCTCGTCGAACCTCGGGCGGGGAAGTTCGACCTTGTTGTGCGACGGACTCGCGACGACGGCGAACACGCTCCACGCCAGCAGTTCCGCTTGCTGATCGGTGAGAGAAGGCCGATCCGCCCGAATGCGTCGGGCCAGCCGCAGAGCCAGCTCGCGACCGCGATGGCGCAGTTTGTCGCGCTCCGGGCCGGGCAGCTGCCGGGATTCGCGCTGCCACAACACCCCGAGGTCGCGGTAGTCCAGCGCGTGCCCGGTGAGCGCGCGGGTGACGTCGGACATGGATTCGTGCGCGGTGCTGTTGAACGCCGCCTCGAGGTGTTCCACCCGGTCGACGATGATCTCGCTGAGCAGTTCCTGCTTGCTGCGGAAGTGCCGATAGAGCGCGCCGGCCGTGATGCCGACCGCGGTGGCGATGTCGCCGGTCCCCACTCGGTTATAGCCGACGCGGTGGAACTGGTCCGCCGCCGCGGCGATGATCTGCGCCCGTCGATCGCGGGGTCTGCCGGCCATTCGGTCTCCCTCTTGACTGCAGATCTAGACTAATGACAATTTACTTATTACGCCAGTCAATGATAGAACGAAGGTAATCGTGTCCCGCGTAGGACAAACATGGATTTACTTTTGGAGCGCAGGTCGATGAGCGGGCTGAGTATGCAGACGCCGGAGCCCGGCGTGGCGTTGGTCGTGATGGACCGGCCCGGCCGGCTCAACGCCTTCGACGACGCGATGGTGCGGGCGTTGCCGGGGCTGCTCGAAGCGCTCGCCGTCGACCCCGAGGTCAAGGTTGTGGTGCTCACCGGTGCGCACGGGGTCTTCAGCGCCGGTGGTGACCTGGCCCTGGTCGGCGAGTCGGCGCAGTTGCCGGCCGATGAACTGGAGGCGTTGCTGCTGGCGAGCTTCCAGGCCTCGGCCGTGCTGCACCGGATGGACAAGCCGACAATCGCCGCGATCAATGGACCGGCAGCCGGGGGTGCGCTCGGCCTCGCGCTGGCCTGCGACCTGCGGATCGCCGCTCCGGACGCGACATTCGTGGCGGCGTTCATTCACATGGGCATTGCCCCCGACTACGGCACCACGTGGTTGCTGCCGAGGGTGGTCGGTCATGCGGTCGCGCTGGAGATGGCGTTAACGGGACGTCGCGTCGCGGCGACGGAGGGGCACGGTCTCGGTTTGGTCACCCGGGTCTGCGACGACCCGTTGGCCGAGGCCCTGTCGCTGGCCGGCCAAATCGCGGCGCAACCGGCGCGGGCCGTGGCGCTGACCAAACGCCTCATGCGCGAATCCGCCGCGCTGGATCTTCCGGCCGCCCTGTGCGCCGAGGCCAGGGAGCAGACAGGCGCCCTGTTGAGCGAGGAGTTCGCCGGCCTGTGGGCGGCTTGGCGGTCCGAGATCTGTGGCGTGAACAACGGGAGCATCTGATGTCCTCCATCTGCGACACCCTGTCCTCGACTGCAGCCCGCTGCCCGGATCGGGAAGCGCTGGTATTCGGTGACCATCGCCGTACCTACCGGCAGTTGTCCGCGGACGTCGAACGCGGCGCTGCCGCGCTGGCCGCCGCCGGCACCTGTCCGGGGGATCGGGTGCTGCTGATGGCGCCGAACAGTGACGCGTTCGTCGTCGCGGCCTACGCTGCACTGCGCGCCGGGGCGATCCTGGTGCCGGCGAATCCGCGTAACGCCCCGCCGGAGATCGCCCATCTCATCGTCGATGCCGGCGCGAGCACGGTGCTGGTGGCGCCGGAGTTCGAAGCCGTGATGACGGCCGGCATCGCGGCCACGGACGCACGGCCGACGGTGTTCGCCCTCGGCCCGGGCACGGCGTTCCGTGACCTGTTCGCCGAGCCGGAGCGCCCCGATCTGACGCACCGTCCGGTCGAGTCGGATGACGCCATGCTGCTGTACACCTCGGGCACCACGGGCAAGCCGAAGGGTTCGCTGTTCGACCACCACCGCATGCTGTGGGTCGGGGTGAACATCACCGGCACCTTCGGGATGCGCGATGCCGACCGGCTGCTGCATGTAGCTCCGCTCTATCACGCCGCGGAACTGTGCGGCTTCCTGTTCCCGGGCACCATGCTGGGTGCCACGCACGTCGTGCTGCCCGCTTTCGAACCCGCCGCGGTTGCCGATGCTCTGCAGGCCGAACGGATCTCGGTGTTCTTCGGCGTGCCCACGATGTATCAGTTCCTGCTGCGGCTGCCCGACCTGGCCACCCGTGACATGTCCGCGTGGCGGGTCGGCCTGTTCGGTGCCGCGCCGATGCCGGGGGCCACTGTCAACGCCCTGCTGGAGGCGTTGCCCGAGGTGAGCCTCTATCAGTTGTGCGGCCAGACCGAGGCCGGGCCGGGTGGCATCTACGCCGGGCCGACCGAGGTTGCTGTACGTCCGGAGGCCAGCGGCCGGTACGCCCTGCCCAACACCGAGGCACGCGTCGTAACCCCCGGGGGCGACGAGGTCGAGCCCGGCCATGTGGGCGAACTCATCCTGCGTGGGGAGACCGTCATGAAGGGCTATTGGAACCAGCCTGCCGCCACCGCCGAGACGATCCGGGGCGGGTGGCTGCACACCGGCGATCTGGCCCGGCTCGACGCCGACGGATACATAACCCTCGTCGACCGACTGAAGGACCTCGTCATCACCGGTGGCCGCAACGTCTACTCGGTCGAGGTGGAGAACGCCCTGGCCGGTCATCCGGACATCGCCGATGTGGCGGTGATCGGGATCCCGCACGAGGACTACGGGGAGAGCATTCTCGCTGTCGTCCAGCCCATCGCGGACCGGGAACCGACGCTGGCCGACATCCGCGACTGGTGCAGCGACCGGATCGCGGGCTACAAGATCCCGCACGCCGTCGCCGTGCATCCCATCCCGCGTAACCCGTCCGGGAAGATCCAGAAGCACCTGCTGCGGGACGTGCTGCTGACCACGACGGGACTGCGGTCATGAGCCGCCGGTGGGTTTCGACCGTGCTGGCCAGTGCCACCACGCTCGCCCTGCTCGCGGGCTGCGGCGGGCGCGGCGCGGAGCAGGTCGCTGCCGCTCCGGCCGGCGCGGCAGCCGATGCCACTCGGGGTACGGCGACCTCGTCCGATGTCGCTGCCGCCCCCGCAGTGCCACCGGCCGCGGAGAGAACCGATTCGGCTGCCAAGGCAGCGAAGTCGACCGGCGTCACGGACAACGCCGTCGCACAGGCCGGCGGCACTGCTGCCGCGCACGGGAGCGCAACCAGCGCGGTCACGAGCCCGCAGCGCGGCCGCACGTCCGTCAGCGCCGGCACCGCCGGGACCACGCAGTCGGCCGTCGAGCGCCTCGTCGCCACCTCCCGGGTCTTCGGCGGCACGGCGCCGTGTATGCCGGCCACGCTCTCCGATGTCCCGTTCGGGAACGTGAGCACGTTGTCCGGCATTTTGGGCGAGCTCATGCTTCCCGCCCGCTCCGCGCTGCAGACCTTTGTCGCCGCGCAGAATGCCTGCGGCGGGCTGAACGGGCATCGGTTCCGGATCTCCTTCGAGGACGATCAGGGTGACCCGGCGACCGCGGCTGCCAAGGCGCAGGAGCTGATTCAGCGTCAGAAGATCCTGGCGTTCGTCGGCAACGTCGAGGTGCTCACCATCGACGCCGTGGTTCCGGTCGTCAACCGCTACAAGATCCCCATCATCGGTGGCGACCTGGCCAGCAGCACCTGGTTCACCAATCCGCTGCTGTTCCCGCAGGGACCGCCGGGGGCGGCCGTTGCCTACGGATACCTCAAGGGTGCAACGGGGTACTTCAAAAAGAACGTGATGGGGGATATTTACTGCGTCGAGGTCCCGCGCGGCTGCGGTCAGAACGACGCCGCACTGAAGGAACTCGCACCAGACTTCGGCGTCACCCTGAAGAAGTCGCTCCCGGCATCGATCACCGCGCCCTCGTACGTCCAGCAGTGCCTGGAGCTGAAGAGCGCCGGCGTCGAGGCACTGGCGCTACTCATGGACGCCGCCTCGATGGTGCGCATGGCCCGCTCCTGCGAGCAGGTCCAGTACTACCCGAACGTCCTGCCGACCTCGCTGGGTGTCGGCGCCGAGAAGCAGTTCCTGGCCGGGAACAAGTGGTTGGGCAACGCGTACGTGGCGCTGAACTTCTTCCCATGGTTCGCCACCCAGACCCCGGCCGAGAAGTACTGGCGCACGTCGTTGCAGAAGTACAGCCCCGGCATCGATCTGGGCACCACGGCGAGCGCGGGCTGGACCGCGGGCGCCCTGCTGCTGGCCGCCGCGGCCGAGCTGAGTCCCACCAACCCGACCACGGCCGATCTGCTGACGGGGCTGTACACCTTCCAGGGACAGAAATGGACCGGACTCGGTGGTCTGGCCGGACCGCGCACGTTCGCCACGGGACGCAATCCGAGGGTGCCGTACTGCTACTTCGCGGCGATCTCCAACGCGGACAACACCGGATGGGCGAGCTCGATCGCCACCCCCCAGTGCACGGACGTACTCGCCGCGTCTGACCCGCAGAGGAATGGAGACGCAACCCGCTGAGCCCGAAGACGTGACCCCGAGCAGTCGTTCGTAGGTGCTCGGGGTCACGTTGAACTCCTCGTTCCAGGCATCGACTTAGATGGGGGCATGCAGATTCTCCGCACGCCCGACGCCCGCTTTGCCGACCTGCCCGATTTCCCGTGGGAGCCCGCGTACACCGAGGTGAGCGCGGAGGGCATTAACGTCCGGATGGCTTATGTGCAGGCCGGTCCGGACGACGGCCCGGTCGTGCTGCTGCTGCACGGCGAGCCCTCGTGGAGCTTCCTCTACCGCTGGATGATCCCGCCGCTCGCCGCCGAGGGCTTCCGCGTTCTCGCCCCGGACCTGATCGGGTTCGGACGCTCGGACAAACCCACCGACCGCGAGGCCTACAGCTATGACCGGCACGTGGGCTGGGTGGTGTCGCTGCTGGACACGCTGCACCTGGAGGACATCACGCTGTTCGGTCAGGACTGGGGCGGGCTCATCGGCCTGCGCATCGTCGGTGAACAGCCCGCGCGGTTCCGCGCCGTCGTGGCCGCGAACACGGGCCTGCCGACCGGGCACCACTCGTTGGGTCCGGCCTTCGAGGCATGGCGACGGTACTCGCAGGAGACGCCACAGTTTGGGGTGGGGCGGATCGTCAACGGCGGGACCTACCGCGAGTTGTCGGCCGCCGAGATCGCGGCCTACGACGCGCCGTTCCCCGACGAGACATACAAGGCCGGCGCGCGAGCGTTCCCGATGCTCGTGCCGGGGACTGCGGAAGCACCCGGTGCGGCTGCCAACCGGGCGGCTTGGATCGGCCTCGCCGCCTTCGACCGGCCGTTCGTCACTGCCTTCGGCGACTCCGACCCGATCACCGCCGGCATGGCCGCACCACTGCAGAAGCTGATCGCCGGGGCGGCCAAGCAGGAGCACCGGACGCTGCAGAACACGGCGCACTTCTGCCAGGAGGACGCCGGCGCCGAGTTGGCCGCGATCGTCGCCCGGGCCGCGCGCGCGGAGTGATGTCGGTGACCGACCAATGGGATGTGGTCGTCGTGGGTGCCGGCCCGGCGGGACTCAACGCCGCCCACGCGGCCGGTAGCCTCGGCGCCCGAACGCTCGTCCTCGACCGCGCCCGGCACCCGCGCTACAAGACCTGCGGAGGCGGCATGATCGGCTTCTCGCTGAACAGCGTCGGGCCGGATCTGACGATTCCCATCCGTGCACAGGTCACCGCCGTCAGCTTCACCTACCGCGGCAAGTGGCGGTACGTGAAGGCGGACCGTGCACGACCGGCGCTGTCCATGGTCGACCGGTCGGAGTTCGACGCGGCCATGCGAAACGCCGTCGAGTCCTGCGGGGTGGTGATCCGCGAAAAGGCCCTGGTGCGTTCTGTGCAGGAACCGGTGGCCGGCGGCGGTGTCTCGGTCCATCTGGCTGACGGCACATCGATATCGGCGCGGACCGTCATCGGGGCGGACGGCAGTGCCGGAATATCGGCACGCCATGTGGGCGTGCGCTACCGGCAGACGGATCTGGGCCTGGAATACGAACTCCCGGTCAGCGGTGCCCTCGCCGACGAATGGTGCAATCGTGTGCACCTGGACTGGGGTGCGATGCCCGGGTCCTACGGCTGGTTGTTCCCCAAGGGGAACTTCCTCACGGTGGGGGTCATCGCAGAACGCGGAGATCCGGCGGGGACCAGGGCCTACTTGTCGAGACTCGTTCGACAGCTGGGTCTGGAGCACATCGAGCCGGCGCAGGATTCCGGGCACCTGACCCGGTGTCGCACCGCGGATTCCCCGCTGGTCCGGGGGAACGTCATCGTCGCGGGCGACGCCGCGGGACTGCTCGAGCCATGCACGCGGGAGGGCATCAGCTACGCACTTCGCTCCGGAACCCTGGCCGGCTTGGCTGCCGCCAAGGCCGCGTTGAGCGGAGACCGTGCGCCCGTGGACCACTACGAACAGCACATCCAGCTGACCCTGGGCAATGAGATGGAGGCGGGCGATGTCTTCTATGGCGCCTTCAAGCGCCACCCGGCGCTTCTCCACCTCGCGCTGGCGACGCCTCCGGGGTGGCGCACCTTCGCGAAGATCTGCCGCAGCGAGTACTCGTTCGAGCGTGCCCTGAGGCACCGTTCCGCCCGGGTCGGCATGCGAGCGCTGCGCCGCCTCCCGTCCCGGCAGGTGTGAGGGGCCTCAGTCGACCTGGGCGCCCAGACCGGCTGCCTGGATGCCCGCCACGCAGGCCGCCTCATCGGCATCAGAGGTGTCACCGGAGATGCCAACGGCCCCGACCAGGAGCCCGGAGGAATCCCGCACGAGCACGCCGCCCGGCACCGGGACGAGTGCCCCGCCCACGGCATTGGTCACGGAGGCGACGAAATACGCCTGCTGTTCGGCGCGCGCCATGATCGCGCGAGAGCCCATGCCGAGGGCGAGCGCGCCGTAGGCCTTGCCGTGCGCGATCTCGAAGCGCTTGATGGAGGCACCGTCCTCGCGCTCGGCGGCCAGCAGGTGACCACCCGCATCCAGTACGACGACGGTGAGCGGCTTGAGCCCGGCTTGCTGCGCGTGGGCTCGGGCGGCGCCCACGATGGTGCGGGCCATCTCAAGGGTGAGGTTCATGTCGGGAAGTTTCTCAGGTCGATCGACTGGGCGAGCTGTGCGACTGACCCGGTCCGTTAGGTGGCGACCCCGGATGCACTGCCGCGGTTCCTGCGTCGGTGCCGTTGCGGGGTGGACCGGCGGGGGTCGGGCAGCAACCGTTCCTTGCCGGTGACATACCAGCGCAGGCCCGTCCGCATCACCGCGACGGTCGCGCGACGGGGCGCATCCACGCCGTGGACCCGGCGGATCGGCTCGCCGTAGAACGAGCACAGCATGGCCCGGCCGAGGAAGTGCAGCGGCCGCGGGAACCAGCGGGCAGCGAACTGGTCGATGACCGCGCGGGTGCAGGCCGCCCCCTCCGCGGTCCACTGCGTGTGCCGTGACTCCCACTCGTCCAGGAATGCCACCATCGCGTCGAAGTCGGCGGGAAAGTCGGTGATCACGCCGTTCTCGGTCCAGAACAGCGCTGCCATCGCGCGCCAGTGCCGGTGCGTGGCGACCTGCTGGTTCGCGGTGTACCCGGGCAACCCCGCCTCTTCGCGGATGCGGTGGTAACCCGCACCGAGGAAGCACAACGTGTAGAGGAAGTCGTCGTTGTGCCCGAAGTCGCCGGGGTAGCGGCGGCTGATGCCCTGGTGCAACGCGTTGACCTCGGCCACCGAGGTTTGCGTGTGCACCGAGGACGGCCCGAGCGCGAACCAGGTCCAGAAGTGATGCACCGTCTCGAGTTGGCGTCGGTTGGGTGCGGTGATCAACGGACCGGTACCGCCGCGGCTCACCGTGCGGCCACCGTTCGCGGGCATCACGAAGTTCGGGAAGCTGACGCTGTACAGGAAGCTCATCATGAACTCGTCGACCCAGTAGGTCGCGGACAGCGCCCAGATCCGCTCGTAGTCGATCTCCGGGTCCAGCCGCTCGATCTCCGCGGCGATCCACTTGTATCCGCGAGGCATGCGGACACTCTGGCATGGCCGCGGGCCGGTGACATGTGCAGCACGACCAACTCCGTCGACGCCTTCCAGCGCCCGGCTCAGCGACTGCTGTCCCTTCGCGGTGAGCGCGACCTCGACACCACGGCGGTCGTCGGCCGGCGGACGTCAACGTCGGCGAGCGCGTCGTCCATCTGTCCGCGGCGCAGCACGCTGATCGTCCCGGAACGCTCCAGCACCATCGCCCCTACGTCGGACCAGGAACCCACCGCCGCCCGGCGCAGTGCCACCCGCAGGTCGTCCTCGGACAGGCGGGTCCGGCGCAGCGTCGCGGTGAGCACCTGCCCGTCGCGGACGAGCAGGACCGGGCCCTCGCCGAGCA
>DASXPS010000217.1 GCA_036493475.1 Sporichthyaceae bacterium
GGCGTGTACGAGGGCAAGTGTGCCGAGCTGTGTGGCACCGACCATTCCCGGATGCTTTTCGTGGTGCACGTGGTCAACGACGCCGACTACCTGGCGCACGTGGCCCAGTTGCGCGCCAACGGTCAGTCCGGGGAGCTGGAACGCGGCGATCTGGGGACGGCCGCGGACCGTGCGCACGCGTACACCCTGCACGACCCCAACCCGGCGCCGGAAGCTGACGAGAACACCCCGGGGAGCAAGCAGTGACGATCACCGAAACCCGACGCGTCGCCGCTGCACCGGCCCCCCGCAAGAAGAGCATGGGGGCCGCGATTGTCGAGTGGATCACCACCACCGACCACAAGAAGATCGGCTACCTGTACCTGATCACCTCGTTCGTGTTCTTCCTGATCGCCGGCGTGATGGCGATGTTGATGCGCGCCGAGCTGGCCCGGCCGGGCACGCAGTTCCTGTCCAACGACCAGTACAACCAGCTGTTCACCATGCACGGCACGATCATGCTGTTGTTCTTCGCGACGCCGTTGTTCGTCGGCTTCACCAACGTGATCATGCCGCTGCAGATCGGCTCGCCGGACGTGGCCTTCCCGCGGCTGAACATGTTCAGCTACTGGCTGTTCCTGTTCGGTGGCTCGATCACCATGATCGGCTTCATCACCCCCGGGGGCGCCGCGGACTTCGGCTGGTTCGCCTACACCCCGCTTACCAACGCCGTGCACTCGCCGAACATCGGTTCCGATCTGTGGATCATGGGTCTCGCGCTGGCCGGCTTCGGCACCATCCTCGGTGGCGTCAACTTCGTCACCACCATCCTGTGCATGCGCGCGCCCGGCATGACGATGTTCCGGATGCCGATCTTCACCTGGAACGTGCTGATCACCTCGGTGCTGGTGCTGATCGCGTTCCCGGTGCTGGCCGGTGCACTGCTGTGCCTGGAGGCCGACCGCAAAGTCGGCACGCACGTGTTCGACGCGTCCAACGGCGGAGCCCTGCTCTGGCAACACTTGTTCTGGTTCTTCGGCCACCCCGAGGTGTACATCATCGCGTTGCCGTTCTTCGGGATCGTGACCGAGATCCTGCCGGTGTTCAGCCGCAAGCCGATCTTCGGCTACAAGGGCCTGGTCTTCGCGACGCTGTCCATCGGGGCGCTGTCGGTGACCGTGTGGGCGCACCACATGTACGTCACCGGTGGGGTGTTGCTGCCGTTCTTCGCGTTCATGACCTTCCTGATCGCGGTGCCCACTGGGGTGAAGTTCTTCAACTGGGTGGGCACGATCTGGCGCGGCGCGCTGACCTTCGACACCCCGATGCTGTGGTCGATCGGCTTCCTGGTCACCTTCCTGTTCGGTGGCCTGACCGGGGTCATCCTCGCGGTGCCGCCGATCGACTTCCAGGTCTCCGACTCCTACTTCGTGGTCGCGCACTTCCACTACGTGGTGTTCGGCACGGTCGTCTTCGCGATGTTCGCCGGGTTCTACTTCTGGTGGCCGAAGATGACCGGCAAGATGCTCGACGAGCGGCTGGGCAAGATCCACTTCTGGATGTTGTTCTTCGGCTTCCACACCACGTTCCTGGTGCAGCACTGGCTCGGCGCCGAGGGCATGGCCCGCCGGTACGCGGACTACCTGTCCTCGGACGGCTACACCACCCTGAACACGATCTCCACGATCGGTGCCTTCGTGCTCGGCGCCTCCACCTTGCCGTTCCTGCTCAACGTGATTCTCACCGCCAAGCGGGCGCCGACGGTCACCAGCGACGACCCGTGGGGCTGGGGCCGCTCCCTGGAGTGGGCCACCACCTGCCCGCCGCCCCGGCACAACTTCCTATCGATGCCGCGCATCCGCTCGGAGAGCCCGGCCTTCGACCTGCACCACCCGGAGTTGGCCAGCGCGCACGATGCGCCGCGCCGCTCCACCACCCTGCTCGACGAGATCTACGGCGAGCCGGATCTCGAGGGTCACGACCACAGCACCGAAGGGCACGAGCACCAGTGAAGGTCGAGGGCTACATCTTTACCGGCATCGGGATCTTCGTGATCCCGGTGATCCCCATCTACTGGCACTACTCGCAGGACCCGACCGGCACCGCGGCCCTGATCATGACCCTCGGCCTGTGTTCCCTGACCGCCTTCTACCTGCTGTTCACCGCGCACCGCATCGACCAGCGCCCGGAGGACGACCCAACGGCCCTGATCGAGGACGCGGCGGGGGAGTTGGGCTTTTACAGTCCCTACTCCTGGTGGCCGCTGGCGATGGGGTTGAGCGCCGCCATGGGATTCCTGGGGGTGTGCATCGGCTGGTGGATGTTCATTCTCGCTGTCCCGTTCTTCGCGGTGTCCACCTACGGACTGGTGTTCGAGTACTACCGTGGCGAGCACGCTCACTGACAGAGCAATCATTGCGACCCCGCAGCGGGGTAGCTTGACGTAACGTCGCCTAGAATTGCCCCGATTTGTCGGGGAGGGTCGGCGACGGAGGCTTTGTACATGCACGGGCGCAGCAAGCGGCAACGGGTGGTTCGAGCGGGCACCGGGGCCGCTGCCGCCGTGTTGTTGTTGGCTGCCTGCGGATCCGGCGGCGGCGCCGCGATCACTGCCGGAGCGGCCCCGCCGCCGGTGCCCGCCAACGTCAAGCTGACTGTCAGCCCGGCACCCGGCGCACAGAACGTGCTGACCGACACCCAGCCCGCGCTGTCCGTGGCCGGGGGCACCTTTGACCAGGTCAGCCTGAGCGACGCCAAGGGGCGGACCGTGTCCGGCGCGCTGGCCGCCAGTCGTAGCGCCTGGCGGGCCTCCGGGCCGCTCACCCCCGGCCGCAGCTATTCGCTGGAGTCCACCGGTACGGACGCCGGAGGGCATCCGTTCCACAACACCACGACGTTCTCCACGGTGGACCCGGACCAGATTCTCAAGGCCTATGTGAGCCCGCTGGCCGGTATGACCGTCGGGGTCGGGCAGCCGATCGCGGTCAGCTTCTCCCACCCGGTGGCCGACCGCGTCGCGGTGGAGCGGCAGCTGGTGGTGGACACCACCCCGCAGGTGTACGGCGCCTGGCACTGGATGAGCGACGACGTGGTGCACTGGCGGCCGCAGACCTACTGGCCCGCGAACACCAAAGTGGTGCTGCACACCAACCTCAAGGACGTCGCGCTGGGCGATGGCCAGGTCGGCGACGCCGACCGCACCATCCCGTTCACCGTGGGCCGCGAGCAGATCAGCTACGTGGACGTGAAAACGCACAAGATGACCGTCTTCCGGGACGGCAAGCTCGTTCGCACCATCGCGGTGAGCACCGGCAAGCCGGGCTTCATCACCCGCGGTGGCAAGAAGGTCGTGCTCGGCCTGACCCGGGTCAAGGAGATGAAGGGCGAGTCGATCGGCATCTCCAAGACCGACCCCGACTACTTCGACCTCAAGGTGCAGTACGCGGTGCGGGTCACCTGGAGCGGTGAGTTCCTGCACGCCGCGCCGTGGCAGGGTCGCAACCACGGCCGGGCCAACGTCTCGCACGGCTGCGTGGGCATGGGCACCGCCGATGGCCGCTGGTTCTTCGATCACACGATCGTGGGCGACGTGGTCGACGTGAGCCACTCGAAGCGCAAGATGGAACTGCGCAACGGCTACGGCGACTGGAACATGTCCTGGGACAAGTGGCTGGCGGGCAGTGCGCTGCCGCAGCCGTCCATGGACGCCGGCTCCGCGGAGGTCGGTCAGACCACTACCGACGCGGTCCCGCAGCCGGGCCAGGGCACGCCGCTGTCCGATCACACCACCGGCCAGAAGCAGCCCTCCGCGGTCACCCGCGACTGAAAACCGTTGCGTCCGGCCAACCCGACGCAGGTGCGGGATGGCCGGACGCAACGGTGTTTGCTAGTGGTGGCCGTGCCCGCTGGTGAGTTCCTCATATTCCTCGGCCGTGGGCTTGGGCAGGTCGTCGGCGTACCAGAAGCGGGACATGCGCGCGCGCACCTTGCTCGTTCCGCGACCCGGTGCCGGGATGCCGTCCGCGTCCGTATCGGACCCGGCCTCCAACGGCGCCGGCGTGTTACGGACCATCAGCTTGTAGCGCAGCTCAGCCGAGATCGGTTCGTGCACCTCGATGAACTCGCCATTGGGCAGCCGCTTGATGATGCCGGTTTCCCGACCGTGCAGCACTCGGTTGAGGTCCTTGCGCTGCAAGCCCAGGCACGCCCGTTTGGTGACCATGAAGACCAGCGGCGGCACGATGATCAACGCCACTTGGGTGAAGCGGGTGATCAGGTTGATCTGGGTACGGAAGGAGTAGGCGATGATGTCGTTCCCGCCGTTGATGAACAGCAGCACGTAGAACGCCAGCGACATGGCACCCAGCGCGGTGCGCACCGGCGCGTCCCGCGGACGGTCCAGCAGGTGGTGTTCCCGCTTGTCACCGGTGACGAACGCCTCAATGAACGGATAGAGGGCCATCACGGTCATCATGATCCCCGGCACGATCACAGCGGGGACGAGGATGTTCCACGAGATCGTGTGACCCCACAGGTTGGTCTCCCAGTTCGGCATCGCACGCATCCCCCCCTCGAGGAACCCGATGTACCAGTCCGGTTGGGAACCGGCGGATATCTGATCGGGTACATAGGGGCCGTACAACCAGATCGGGTTGATCTGCGCGATGGCGGAGAGCACCGCGCACAGGCCGAACACGATGAAGAAGAACCCGCCGGCCTTGGCCATGTACACGGGCATCAACGGGAAGCCGACCACGTTGTCGTTGGTCCGCCCCGGGCCGGGGAACTGGGTGTGCTTCTGCACGACCACAAGCATCAGATGCACGGTGATCAACGCCAGCATGATGCCGGGCACCAGCAGCACGTGGAGGATGAACAACCGGGGGATGACCGCCTGGCCGGGGAAATCCCCGCCGAGCAAAAAGAAATTCAGATATGTACCGACCAACGGAACGGACCCGATCACGGCCATGAAGATCCGGAGCCCGGTGCCGGACAGCAGGTCGTCGGGCAGCGAGTAGCCGCAGAAACCCTCGAGCAGCGCCAGGGTCAGCAGACCGTTACCGATCAGCCAGTTCAGCTCACGCGGCTTGCGGAACGCACCGGTGAAGAAGATGCGCATCAGGTGGATGACGATGGCCGCGACGAAGATCAGTGCGGACCAGTGATGGATCTGACGCATCAACAGGCCGCCGCGCACGTCGAAGCTCAGATTCATCGTCGACTCGTAGGCCTGCGACATCTGCACGCCCTGCAGCGGCACGTACGAGCCGTGGTAGGGCACCTCGGTCATGCTGGGCCGGAAGAACAGGGTCAGGTACGTGCCGGACAGCAGCAAAATGATGAAGCTGTACAGCGCGATCTCGCCGAGCATGAACGACCAGTGCTCGGGGAACACCTTGCGCAGGTTCTTCTTGGCCCCGGCGTTGCTGCCGACGCGTTCGTCGAGATAGGTGGCGATGCCACCGCCAACCTTTGCTGCAGTGCTCATCCGCGCTCCCAAAAACTCGGACCGACGGGTTCGTCGAAGTCGCGCTCGGCCACCAGATAGCCCTCGGCGTTCACTGCGATGGCCAACTGCGGCAGATTGCGGGCGGCCGGGCCGAAGATCACCTTGCCGCCGCGGGACAGGTCGAAGGTCGACTGGTGGCACGGGCACAGCATGTGGTGCGTGGACTGCTCGTACAGACCGAGCGGGCAGCCCGCGTGCGGGCAGATCTTGGAGAACGCCATGATGCCCTGGTAGCTCTTGGCCAGCTGGCCCGGGCTGGCCACGTCCTCGGGCTTGATGCGGATCAACATGATCGAGGCCTTCGCCAGTTCCTCCAGCTCCACGGTGCCGCTGGGCTTGGCCGAGACCAGCGACCCGACCTGCAAGTCCGCCGGCTTGATCCGGGCACCGCCGTTGGCGTGCACGAGCTCGCGCCGGTTCGGGTCCTGCCACAACGTCTCGCGCAGCCGCTTGTGCGGCAGCGGACCGAGGTCGCGCAGCGGCACCAGCAGGGTGATCGGGAATGCGGCCATGGCACCGGCCAACGACATCCAGATCATCTTGCGGCGCGGCAGCGCCGAATCCGCGGCACCGGCCTTGGCCATCTCCAGCACGTCGGCGGTGTCCCGGGCGCTGGACTTCATCGGGTGCCGGTAGTCGACGATCTCCTCGGAGTTCATCAACTTGCGGGCCCAGTGGATGGCTCCGACGCCGATACACAGCAGCGCGCCGCCCAGCGTCAGGCCCAGCCCGAAGTTCAGTGCATTGACCCGGCCCAGCGTCTGCACCCGGATGGCCTTGTCCTTGTCGATGCCCACGTAGCAGGCGACGAAGCCGATGGTGCACAACGTGCTGAGGGTGAACAGCGCGGACACCTGGCGCTCGGCCCGCTTCGCGGCCCGCTCGTCGACGTCGGTGCGCCGCGGGAGGTGGTGCGGCAGGCCGGGATCGGCGAACGGGTCAGCGATGGGTAGCGCCAGCTCGTGCGATGCCCCGTTGGGGTGCGCGGCGTCGGAGTGCGGGCCGCGGCCGTCGTCGTTGTGGTTGTCGCTCACCGGCGCGCCTCCCGGCCACCCGTGCGCCGAGCTCCCCGGCTTGCACTGTGCTCGATGATTCGGTCGCTGCGCTCGCTCATTTTGCCTTCGCCCCCAACCAGACGGCGGCGGAGATCAGCGCGCCGAGCACGATCGTCCAGAGCAGCAGACCCTCGGAAACCGGGCCGATCCGCCCCAACGCGTTGCCGCCCGGGTCGGGTTGGTCCTGCAGGTGTTGCAGATAGGTGACGACGTCCTTCTTCTGCTCCGGGGCGAGCACGCCGTCGTTGAACACCGGCATCGACTGCGGTCCGGTGAGCATGGCCTCGTACATGTGTTTGCCACTGCTCTTGCCCATCGCGACCGCGTACTTGCCGCGGGTCAGCGCAGCGCCGTGCCCGGCGAAGTTGTGGCAGGACGCGCAGTTGGTGCGGAAGATCTCGCCGCCCTCCTGCATGTCCCCGTCGGTCGAGTACTGGTCCTCGGTCGGGATGGCGGGCCCGTTGCCCAGCGAGGCCACGTAGGCGGCGATCGCCGAGGTTTCGTTCTGGTTGAACATGATCTTCTTGCGCGGGGCCTGGGCGCTGTGGCCCTGCAGCGGCATCCGGCCGGTGCCGACCTGGAAGTCCACCGCGGCGGCACCCACACCGATCAACGCCGGCCCGTCGCTGGAGCTCTCGGCGTGCAACCCGTGGCAGGTGGAGCAACTGGTCAGGAACAAGCTCTTGCCCTCCTCGAGCTGCGCCGAGGGCGATCCGGCCGCGGCCTGCGCGGACCCGGAGGGGGCGAACATCGAATAGATGCCGCCGACCGCGCCGAGGGCGAGCAGCAGCACGACGATGGCCGCAAGCGGGTGTCGTCGTCGGCTCGTGAGGCGTTTCACGTGGCTGAGATCCGTTCTTTTCGGTGCGGCTGGCGGGAACTACTGCAGGAGATAGATCGCGCCGAACAGGCCGATCCAGACCACATCGACAAAGTGCCAGTAGTACGACACGACGATCGCGCTGGTCGCCTGTTCGTGGGTGAACCGCCGTGCGGCGTAGGTCCTCCCCAGGACGAACAGGAACGCGATCAGACCGAGGCTGACGTGCAAGCCATGGAAACCGGTGGCCAGGAAGAAGATCGAGCCGTAGGCCGAGGAGGACATCGTGGTGCCCTCGTTGGTCAACTCGGTGTACTCGGTGGCCTGCCCGGCGACGAAGAACGCGCCCATCAGGAACGTGATGATGAACCACATCCGCAGCTTGTCCACGTCTCCGCGCTCGGCGGCGAACACGCCCGCCTGGCAGGTGAAGGAACTGGACACCAGCACGAAGGTGTTGACCGCGGCGAACGGCAGGTTCAGGTGAACGTCGGGCGGCGGCCAGTGGTGGATGCCACCGGACACCGAGCGGATCGTGAAGTAGATCGCGAACAGTGCCGCGAAGAACATCAGCTCCGAGGAAAGCCACACGATGGTGCCGACCGCAACCATGTTTGGCCGGTTGACCGCGCCGTGCGGTGTCGTGCTCTCAATGCTGCCTGCTGCGGTCGCCACGGGCGACATTATGGCGGTCCGCCCGGCGCACCTTGAGCCCGGGGCCATGCGTGTCTGCGGGTTAGTCTCGACCCGTGCTTTCCCTGCTGCTGCCGAGCCATTCCGGGCCCAACCTGCCCAGTGCTCCGCTGTCCGGCAGCCGCTGGGTGACCGCGTGGTCGTTCGCGCCGGTTCCGGTGCTGACGGTGGTGATCAGCGTCACCATTTATCTGTACGGCGTCCACCGGATGAGGGTCGCCGGCAACCGCTGGCCGCTGAATCGCACGTTCGCGTTCTGCTGGGGCATGGGGCTGATCCTGCTCGCGATCGCCTCGCCGTTGGACACCTACGACGAGGTGCTGCTGTCCGTCCACATGGTCCAGCACATGCTGCTGGCCATGGTGGCACCGATTTTCCTGGCGCTCGGTGCCCCGGTGACTTTGGCGCTGCGCACGCTGCCCGCGGGCGGGCGGCGGGTGCTGCTGTCGGTGGTGCACTCCCGGGTGGCGCAGGCGCTCACCTTCCCGGTGGTGGCCGGGGCGATCTTCATCGCCAACCCCTTCGCCCTGTACTTCAGTGGGTACTACGAGCAGACGCTGCGCCACCCCTGGCTGCACGACCTCAACCATCTGCACTTCGTGCTGGTGGGCCTGCTCTGGTACGTGCCGCTGCTGGGCATCGACCCGGTGCGGCGGCGGCCGGAGTACCCGTTCCGCGTTATCGCGGCCTTCATGACGTTGCCGTTCCACGCCTGGCTGGGCGTGGCGATCATGTCCATGAACACGTTGATTGCGGGGGACTGGTACACCGCACAACACCGCGCCTGGGGCGCCAGTCCGCTGTCCGATCAGCGCACCGCCGGTGGGATCCTGTGGACCAGCGGGGACCTGTTCGGGCTGATCGTGTTCGCCGTGTTGTTCGTGCAGTGGATGCACGCCAGCGAGCGCGAGGCCAAGCGGGTGGACCGGCAGCTGGATCGGCGCGACGCCGAGGAGGCCCGCCGCGCGGCGCTCAACGAGGCGCTGGCCCGGGCGGCAACCCGGGAGGCCGGGGCGTCGCCGGTAGCATTTCCCGACGCGTAATAGGACGAGGAGCACGCAGTGTCGGGTACCGAGACACCCGTCGAGACCACGATGAAGGTCCTGGTCTACAGCGACGACGTGAACACCCGCGCGGCTGTGCGCCTCGCGCTGGGACGCCGGCCCGCCCCCGAGCTGCCCCGGGTGGAGATCCTCGAGGTGGCCACCGAGCCCGCAGTGATTGCGGCGATGGACGCGGGCGGCATCGACGTCGCCGTGCTGGACGGCGAGGCGGTACCGGCCGGCGGTATGGGCGTGTGCCGCCAGTTGCACGACGAGATTTTTCGTTGCCCGCCGGTGTTGGTGCTGATCGGGCGCCCGCAGGACGGGTGGTTGGCCACCTGGTCGCGGGCGGAGGCCGTGGTGTCCCACCCGCTGGACCCGATCGCGGTGGCCGACGCGGTGGCCTCGCTCATGCGCCGCCGGTTGCTGCCGACGCAATGACGCGGACCTGGTCCGCGCTGATCGGGGCGTTGCTGCGGCGCGAGGACCTCGGTGCGGACGACACCGCGTGGGCGATGGACCAGATCATGGCCGGCGACGCCACCCCCGCGCAGATCGCCGGGTTCGCGGTGGCGTTGCGCGCCAAGGGAGAGACGGTCGAGGAATTCGAGGGTCTGGTGCGCACCATGCTGGCCCGCGCGGTGCCGATCTCGGTGCCCGGCCCGATCGTGGACATCGTCGGCACCGGCGGCGACCAGGCGCACACCGTCAACATCTCCACGATGGCCGCGATCGTGGTGGCCGCCACCGGCGTCCGGGTGGTCAAGCACGGCAACCGGGCGGCGTCCTCGCTGTGCGGAACCGCCGACGTGCTCGAGGAACTCGGCGTGGTGCTCGACCTGCCGCCGGATGCGGTGGCCGCGGTGGCCGTCGAGGCCGGCGTGACCTTCTGCTTCGCGCCGATGTTCCACCCGGCGCTGCGCCACGCCGCGGTGCCGCGCCGCGAGCTCGGGGTGCCCACGCTGTTCAACTTCCTCGGCCCGCTGGCGAATCCGGCCAAGCCCGGCTTCCAGGCCGTGGGCGTGGCCGACAAACGGATGGCCCCGATCATGGCCGGCGTACTGGCCGCCCGCGGCGTGCAGGCATTGGTGTTCCGCGGCGACGATGGGCTGGACGAACTGAGTACCGCCGCCACCTCCACGTACTGGGAGGTGCGTGGCAGCGACGTGGTCGAGGGCAGCCTGGATCCCGCGGCGCTGGGCGTGCCCGTCTCCGACCGGGACGCGTTGCGCGGCGGCGCCGCGGCGCACAACGCGGGCGTGGTGCGTGATCTGGTCAGTGGCAAACAAGGCCCGATCCGCGACACCGTGTTGCTCAACGCCGCCGCCGCGCTGGCGGTGCTGGACGACCGCGACGTCGACCTTCCGGGACGCATACGGGCCGGCCTGTCCACCGCTGCGGCCGCGGTGGACTCCGGTGCCGCCGCCGTGCTGCTGGACCGTTGGATCGCGGTCAGCCGGCGGCTGGCGGGCAAGGCCTGAGGGTGCTTTCAGCCGCCTCCTACCGTCGGCGGCCCTCAACCCTCCAGGCCGATGGCGAATGCCGCCTCCAGGTCGTGCCGGGAGTAGGTGCGGAAGGCGATGTGCGTCTCCGTGGACATCACGCCGGGGGTGCGATTGACCAGGCCGGGGATGACCTCGGCCAGGCGGTCGTGCTCACGCACCCGCACCATGGCCACCAGGTCGTGTTCGCCGGTGACCGAGTAGACCTCGCTGACTCCGTCCAGCTGGGCAATCGCCTCGCCGACCTCCGGTACCCGGCCGACGTCGCACTTGATCAGCACGATCGCAGTGATCACATCGGCCTCGCTTCGCGTCGTAGTGGTGGTCGTTCGCGTCTGTCGCCGATGTACAGCATGGTCAACAACAGGCCCACGGTGAATCCCACCACGTGCGCCATGTAGGCGACGTTGCCGTCACCCACCCCGGCGCCGTGCGCGTACACGGCCTGCAGCAGGAACCAGCTGCCCAGCACCATCCACGCGGGCAACGGCAGCGGCAGGAAGAACAGGAAGGGCACCAGCGCGACCACCTTGGCCCGCGGGTACAGCCACAGGTAAGAGCCGAGCACGCCCGCGATCGCCCCGGATGCGCCGATCAGCGGCGCGGTGGAACTCGGATCGGTGAACGCGAATCCGTAGGCGGCGACGTAGCCGCACAACAAGTAGAACAACAGGTAGCCGAGGCGGCCCATGCGGTCCTCGACGTTGTTGCCGAAGATGAACAGGAACAGCATGTTGCCCGCCAGGTGGGCGATGCCACCGTGCAGGAACATCGAGGTGAGTGCGGACAGCGCCGGGTTTTTGTGGAAACTGGGCGCCGGGCAGCGCACCGCCTTGTCACCCTCGTACACCCGAGTGCGGGTTAACGGCAGTGGCTGATTCTCCGTCAGTTCCTTGGGGATCGCGGCATAGTGCTGGATGAAGGCGTCCTGTTGGCACGCGGTGGCGGTGCCCTCCGGCAGCCCGTTGTTGCTGAGCGCGGCGCCGAAGAAGAACACGAAGAAATTCAGCAGAATCAGCGTCCAGGTGACCCACGGCAACCGACGACCCGGATTGAGGTCGTGAATAGGGATCACCACACCGGCATCATTGCCCGGGCGATCATCCGCTTACCCGGGGACTCTCCGGCTCACGGCTGATGCAAAGCCCGGGTGGTCCCATCCAGCCAGTCGCGCCAGCGACCCGCGCCGTGGATGGGGGAGCTCCAGGTGCCCTCCAGCGACACCAGCCGGGTGCCGGGCTGTTCGAGCCAGCGCAGGATGCACTCGGTCTCCTCGGCCAGGGCGGCCGGCAGCGGCCCGACGCCGGGCAGCACGGTGGCCGCGGTGACCAGGGCCGCGTCCACCTCGGCACGCACCGCGCGGGTGTTTTCGGCCACTGCCGCGGCCGCCAACCGGCCGTGGCGGACCACGCCGATCTCCCAGCCGCCGGCGGGCAGCGCCCGAGCGGCAACCAGTTCCGGGCAGCCGGTGAGCCCCTGCAGCCGTTGCAACCGCGCCGCGGCCCGGGTGAACGCGGCCAGCCGGTCGCGGTGGGTGGCGGCCTCCTCGTAGTGCCCCAGATCGGCCAGCCGCTGGATGCGGGCGTGCAGTCGGGCCACGATCTCGCGCGCGTCGCACTGCATGGCCGCGCGGGCCGCCGCCACGTGCGTGGCGTACTCGGCCACGGACTCACGGCCCTCGCACGGGGCGTTGCATCGCCCCATCTCGGCCAACGCGCAGGCCGGGGACTGTTTGCGCGGGGACAGCGGCGTCCGGCACTGGCGCAGCGGGAATGCCTCGTGCGCCGCGGTCATCGCCTGCTCGGCCTGCCGACTGGAGGAGAACGGGCCGAGGTAGGTGGCCGCGTCGCCGCGCACCTGACGCACCAGGGACAGCCGGGGAAAGGCTTCGTCGGTGAGCTTGAGCCAGACCGCACGCTCCGGGTAGCGAGAGCGGCGGTTGTACTTCGGCTTGTGCTCGGCGATCAGCCGCAGCTCCCGGACCTGCGCCTCCAGTCGGGTGGCGCACACGATCGGCACCACTCGTTCGGCAATCGCCACCATCTCGCCCATCCGAGCGCGCGATTCCGAGGCGGTGAAGTACGAGCGCACGCGGTCCCTGATGTTGGTCGAGGTGCCCACGTAGAGCACCTCGCCGCGCGCGTCCTCGAACCGGTACACGCCCGGCGCGGTGGGCAATCCCTCGGCCAGGTAACGCTTGCGGCGCTGCGCGGCGCGCACCCGGGAGGAGAACCTGGTGAGCTCCTCCAGCGACTGCACGCCGAGTGCACCGAGGCGTTCCAACAGTCCGTGCAGCACGTCAACGGTGGCCCGGGCGTCGTCCAGAGCGCGGTGGTTGGGCGTGGTCGCCGACCGAAACAGCCGGGCCAGCGTGGCCAGCTTGCAGTTCGGCGCCTCATCGCGGGTAACCACGTGCCGGGCCAACTTGACCGTGTCCACCACGGTGAACGCGGGCCACTCCCGCTCACCGCGCGCGCAGGCGGCCTTGAGGAATCCCACGTCGAACGGCGCGTTGTGCGCGACCAGCACGCTCCCCGCGGCGAACTCCAGGAAGGCGTCCAGCGCGGCATCGATCCGCGGGGCCCCGGCGACCATGGCGTCGGTGATACCGGTGAGCACGGAGATGAACGCCGGGATCGGCGTGCCCGGGTTGACCAACGTGCCGAACTCGCCGAGCCGCTCCCCGCCGCGCACCTTGACCGCGCCGATCTCGGTGATGCTGTCGGCGCCGCTGCTCCCGGTGGTCTCCAGGTCGACCACCACGAAGGTGACCTCGCGCAGCGGGACGCCGAGCTCGTCGAAGCTGATTTGGACGGCCGGGGGACCCGCCACGGGCGACGCCCACGTGACCCCGGCGCCGATCTTCATGCCCGGACGGTAGGGCGGGGTACCGACAACTTTCGGCTGCCGCGCGGCGCGGTGCCTCGACCCGGGGCCGGCGGGGCGATTGTGGCTCCAGTGGCACGGTTCGGGCGTTTTGTCGGTGGTCGGTCCTAGCGTTGCCGACGCAGCGAAACCGCGAGAGGGAGGCCCCGATGTTGATCGACTGCGACCGGTGCACGATGCGGGATATCGCCTGCGCCGACTGCGTGGTGACCGTGTTGCTCGGTCCGCCCGGTGCCGCGCGGCCGGGCTTCGATCCGGATGAGGAGGCCGCGTTGGGGGTGCTGGCCGATTCCGGTCTGGTTCCGCCGTTGCGGCTGACGCTGGTGGAATCGGAGACCGATTCTCGGGCGCGTCGTACTGCCTGACGCTGCGTAATCACTCAGAAACACTGTGTGGTAAGAAAAAGCGGCGAATAGGCTCCTCACGCAACAATCGGCGATTTCACCGAGCCAAGCCCCGGTCAAGGACACGGGAAATCGATTCGGTCTGAATTGAACGCCTCTCGGGTGCCGGCTAAGGTGGCGGAAGAGCGAGGGCGTTACAGCCGCTCCACCCCCGGTGCGGTCGCCGCTCACTCCCGCCGAGTTCGGACATCCGGGTGCCCCCACAGCACCCACTGTCGGAAGCCGGGGACCCACCTGTAGTTGGGGTGAGTCGGTACACCGTGACACCCGCGGTGAACCGTAGGGCGATCTTCCAGCCCGAACCCGTCAGCTAACCCGGTAGGCGGAGCAGGGAAGAGGAGTTGCCCCGCTCGTGGTCGTCCCCCGCCCGACCCGACGACACGCCCGCACCGCCGCCGTCCTCACCGGGACCCTGGCGCTGGGGTTGGTCGTTTCACCCGGCACCGGCAATGCCGCGCCGGGCCTCAATCTCGACCAAGCCGAACGGCAGGTCAACGCTCTCTACCACCAGGCCGAGCAGGCCACCGAGCGCTACGACGTCGCCCGCATCGCGATGCGTGACGCGGAGCGCGGGCTGGCCCAGGCGCAGCGCAAATCCGCCGCCCAGCAGACCACGGTCAGCGCGTTGCAGCGCACCGTGGGCGCCTTCGCCGCGGACGCCTACCGCAACGAGGGCATCGACCGCACCCTGCAACTGGTGTTCTCCGACGATCCTTCGGCCTTCATCGATCGGGCCGCCTCCTTGGACGCACTGTCCAGCCGGCAGGCCGACGCGCTGCGCAAGGTCGTCGAGGCCCGTCGCGAGCTCAAGGCCAGCCAGGTCGCCGCGGCCCAGCAGTTGACGGTGCTCGAGGCGCAGCGCAAGGCGCTGGCCACCGAGAAGAACAACATCCAGCAGGCATTGCGCGCCGCCCGCGCGGTGCTCAGCCGGCTGCAGGCCTCCGACCGGGCCAAGTTCGACCGCGCCTCGCGCGACGGCGACCCGCGGGACCTGCTCAAGGGCCTGCCGTTGCCGACCAGTGACCAGGCCGGCCGGGCCGTGAACTTCGCCGTGGCCCAACTCGGCGACCGCTACGTGTGGTCCGGCGACGGCCCGGACACCTGGGACTGCTCCGGGTTGACGATGGCCGCCTGGCGGGCGGCGGGCGTGTCGCTGCCGCACTCCTCGGCCGAGCAGTACGCGGAGGGCCACAAGATCTCCCGGGCCGACCTGCAGCCGGGCGACCTGGTGTTCTTCTACAGCCCGATCAGCCACGTCGGTCTCTACCTGGGCAACGGTCGCATGGTGCACGCACCGAACCCCAGCCGCCGGGTAGAAGTCACCTCGATCGACTCCATGCCCTACGCGGGGGCCGTGCGGCCGTAACGCCCGTCATGGGCGCGCTCTCCGGGCGCGATCTGCGGCTTTGTACCGGGAGGCGGACATACGATGCCCGGGATGTCTCCCGATGCGCGTCGGTCCAGGGCGCGCCGGCGTGCGCGACTTCTCGCGGCGACTCTGACCGCGATGGGTGCGATCGCGGTCGGCGCGGTGGTGGTGACCGCGCAGCAGCAGACCGGTCCCGGTACGCCGGGGCCCGGCGGCGGCATCGTGGACCAGGCCACCATCACCCGCGGGGACAACCGCCAGGACACCGTCGCGGCGATGCTGGCGCGTCGGTCCGACGCGCTGCGCAATGGGAACCGGTCGGCGTTCCTGGACACCGTGGACGACTCCGACCCGAGTTTCCGCTCGGCCCAGGCCACCTGGTTCGACAACCTGTCGGCGGTGCCGTTCTCGGCCTGGTCGCTGACCCTGGGTTCCCGCGCCACCACCGTGGTGCCGCAGGCCGCGCGTGACCTGGCGGATCGACTGGCGGCGGGCAGCTTTGCCGCGGAGATCGACAGCGCTTACCGCGTCGCCGGGTTTGACAATGCCGACCAGCGGTATGACCGCGTCTACGCGCTGACCCCGCGCGACGGTCGGTGGTATGTCAGCGGGACCTTCGACCCGGCGGATGCCTCGGCCCACCGGGAGCTCTGGGACGTTGGCAAGGTCCACGTGCTGTCCGCCGAGCACGGATTGATCCTCGGGCTGGATTCGTCCTCGTCCCTGCGCGCCTACGCCGACGCGGTGGACCGGGCAGTGCCCCGGGTGAACGCGGTGTGGGGGACCGGCTGGTCCCGTCAGGTGCTGGTGGAGGTGACCCGCACCGAGGACGAGATGTCCGCGATCCTGGGCGGCGCGCCCAGCGCCTACCGGCAGCTGGCCGCGGTCACCCGCGGTGAACTCGGCACCGACGAGGTCAGCTCCGCGGCCGAGCGGATCATCATTAATCCCAAGGCCTATCGGGAACTGTCCGACGTGGGCCGTCAGGTGATCATGGGCCACGAGATCACCCATGTCGCGGCGCGGCAGCGCACCCAGCCCTGGACGCCACGCTGGTTGGCCGAGGGCTTCGCGGATTACATCGGTTACCGGGACAGCGGCCTGTCCGTGCGGGTGATCGCGCAGGAGTTGGTCGGGGATGTGAACAGCGGGTACCTGCCGGACGCATTGCCCGTCGACGACGACTTCTCCGCCACCAACTCCGCTTTGGCGCAGAGCTATGAGATGTCCTGGCTGGCCTGCCGATTGATCGCCGAACGCTACGGTCCGGACACCCTGGTGGCCTTCTACCGTGCGGTGGGCAGCCCCGGCGGTGCCAGTGAGGTGAACAAGGCGTTCACCGACGTACTGGACACCACTCCGGCCGATTTCACCCGGCACTGGCGCGATTACGTCCGCAGCGAGCTGGACTGACGGTGCGTCAAGGCGCAAGCCGTGGGCCGGCGATTGCATTCGTGGTGCTGAGCGCGGCTCTCGCAGTGGTCGTCGTGCTCACCACCCCGTGGCAGGCGGTCGGGCGGCCACCCGGTGGACGGGCTCCGGTGGACGTGGCCGCCGACTTCGACGCGGCGTACCTGCACAAGGAGAACGTCTACCACCATCAGTTGTGGCCGGCGGTGCTCGGCGGGTTGGCGGCGACGCTGCTCGCCACGCTGCTGCTCGGGTTGACCCCGCTCGGTGCCCGACTGGTGCGCGCCGCGGCCCGGCCGCTACGCGGCGGTTGGTGGGCCAGGCTGATCACCGGCACCGTGGTGATCACCGCGCTGATCCGTGTCGCGAGCCTGCCCTTCGACGTCTGGCGCCAGCACCTGCAACGCAACGCGGGCATCGTGGTGCAGAGCTGGTCCGGTTTCCTCAGCGACGTCGCGGTCGGCTACGGCATCACCCTGGTCGCGGCGCTGATCGCCACATTGGTTTTCTTCGGCCTGGTGCACTGGGTGCGCCGCTGGTGGATACCCGGCCTGGCCATCGCGGCCCTGCTGGTGGTGGCCACCTCGTTCGTCTACCCGCTGGTGGTCGAGCCCGCGTTCAACAACTTCTCTCCGATGCCGGCCGGCGGGCTGCGTACGTCGCTGTTGCAGTTGGCCGCCGATGACCACGTTTCCGTGTCCGACGTGCTGATCGCGGATGAGTCCAAGCGATCCACGCGGCTCAACGCCTATGTCTCCGGCATCGGCTCCAGCCGCCGCATCGTGGTCTTCGACACCACGCTGAACAAGTTGCCGCCGGAGGAGATCCGGGCGATCATCGCTCACGAGTTGGGGCACGTGAAGCGCAATGACGTGCTGCACGGCACCGCCGAGGGCGCGTTGGCCGCGAGCGCCGCCGTGTGCCTGGTGTTCGTGCTGGTTTCCTCGCCGCGGCTGCGTCGACAGGCCGGGATTTCCGACGTGCGCGATCCCAGTTCGTTGGCGCTGTTGCTGGCCCTGGTGGCGTTGCTCGGCGCGCTGAGCACACCGGTGGAGTTGCTGGTGTCGCGCCGCATCGAGGCACGCGCTGACGCGCATTCGCTGACGCTGACTCACGATCCGGGCACACTGATTGCGATGCAGCGTCAGATCGCGGAGAACAACCTGGCCGACCTGGACCCTCCGTGGCCGGAGGTTTGGTTCTACGCCACGCACCCCACCGGGCCGCAGCGCATCGCGCAGGCGCGGACCTGGGCGAGACTGCACAACCTGCCGGTGCCCCCGCCCACCGTCGGCCACGGTGGCTGATGGGCCGCACGCTGGTGGTCACCAACGACTTCCCGCCGCGCACCGGAGGCATCCAGTCGTTCGTGGCGGGCCTGGTGGAACGGCTGCCCCCGGACCAGCTGGTGGTCTATGCCCCCGCCTGGACCGGTGCCGCGGCCTACGACGCGGCGGCGGACTACCCGGTGGTGCGTCATCCCGGCTCGTTGATGCTGCCGGTGTCCACGGTGGCCCGCCGGGCCCGGGAGCTGATCCGACAGCACCGCTGCGACTCGGTGCTGTTCGGCGCGGCCGCGCCGCTCGCCCTGCTGGCGCCGAGTCTGCGGGAGGTCGGGGTGCGTCGCGCGGTGGCCATCACGCACGGCCACGAGGCCGGCTGGGCGCTGTTGCCCGGCGGACGGGCCGGGCTGCGCCGGATCGGGGCCGGCCTGGACTCGCTGACCTACCTGGGCGACTACACCCGCCGGCTGATCGGCGACGCGCTGCGCCCGAGTGACCGAGCCAAGCTGGTCCGCCTGCATCCCGGGGTTGACGCCGAGCGGTTCCGCCCGGACGCCGGCGGGGCGGCCCGCCGCGCCGAGGCGGGGTTGGCCGGTCGTCCGGTGATCGTGTGCGTGTCCCGGCTGGTGCGCCGCAAGGGCCAGGACACGTTGGTGCGGGCATTGCCCGCGATCCAGAAACGGGTGGCGGGCACGGCGCTGCTCCTGGTCGGCGATGGTCCCGACCGCAGCTACCTGCACGAGTTGGCCCGCCGGGTCCGGGTGGTCGAGGACGTGGTGTTCGCGGGCGCCGTGGCGGAGACCGACCTACCCGGCTGGTACGGCGCCGGCGACGTGTTCGCGATGCCCTGTCGCACCCGGCGCCGTGGCCTGGACGTGGAGGGCCTGGGCATGGTCTACCTGGAGGCGTCCGCCTGTGGGCTGCCCGTGCTGGCCGGGGATTCCGGCGGCGCCCCGGATGCCGTGCTGGACGGCACCACCGGCCGGGTCATCGACGGGGAGTCCACCGGCGCCGCCTCGCACGTGTTGGCCATGATGCTGACCAACCGTCAGATGGCACGCCGGCTGGGCGATGCAGGTCGCGCCTGGACGCTGTCGGAGTGGGGCTGGGATCTGCAGGCGCAACGCCTCGCGGAGTTGTTGAACGGCTGAACGACGAAGGTGGTCAGCGGTGCGGGTCCTTGTCGGAGGTGATCAAACCCATGCGCAGCGCGGTCATTAAGGCCTGCGCGCGGTTGCCCGCGCCGAGCTTCTCGTAGACCTTGGAGATGTGGGTCTTGGTGGTGGACTCGCTGATGAACAGTGTCTTGGCGATGCCGGACACGGCCAGCCCGTCCGCCAGCAGCTTGAGCACCTCCTTTTCCCGCGGGGACAGCGCGGGACCCGAGGGCGCCATCTTGCGCCGCATCGCGTCCGCGAGGTCCGCGGCGGAGAACGAGGCGGGCGAGGCCGCGGCGTGCCGCGCGGCGGCCAGCACCTCCTCGGCGGGTGAGTCCTTGTTGACGAAACTGGACGCACCGGCCTCCAGTGCGGCGAACAGTTGGTCGTCCCCGGCGTACATGGTCAGCACGACGATGCCCATGCTCTCCCCGGCCGCGCGCAGCTTCTTCACCGCGTCCAGGCCGTTGCCGTCCGGCAGTCGCACGTCCATGATCACGACCTCGGGCGACATAGCCCTGATCACGGCCAGCGCCTCGGCCACCGAGCCCGCCTCACCGACCACCTCGAAATCGGGGTCGCGCTCGAAGGCCCGACGCAAACCATGGCGGATCAGCTCGTGGTCGTCGACCAGCAGCACTGTCGTACTCATGACGGCGGCTCGTTCCTCGCCGGCGTCATGAGGCGCGGTCGGGCTGTGCTCATTGATTCGCTCGCAAGCTCGCTCATCGCGCCTTCTCCTCGGTCCTTCGGCCACGCTTCGGCCCGGACATTAGCTTGTCGTACTCCTCGGCCTCCGCGTCGTGTGCGGTCGCGGCGAGTCCTACCCGAACTGCAACGTATGTCCCCCGGGGCTGCCGGGCCCGAATTTCCAGCGTCGCCCGGGAGCGCGCCGCCCGTTCCCGCATGACCTCCAGCCCGTAACTGTCCTCGCGGCCCTTGCCCAGGCCCTGACCGTCGTCCTCGACCACCAGTTCGGCGTCCGGCGGATGCACCCGGCAGGTGACCCAGAGGTTGTCCGCGGCGGCGTGCTTGCGGGCGTTGTTGATCGCCTCCTGGGCAATACGCAGCAGCTCCGCCTCGGTTTCCGCGGGCAGCCGGCGGTTGGACTCGTCCAACGTCATGTGCACGGTGAACCCGGCGGTGGTGCCGATCATCCGCAGGTACTCGGACAGCGCGGCACCCAACCCGCCGTGACGGTCCACGTCGGAGCGCAGCTCGAAGATGGACAGCCGCAGCTCGCGCACGATGCGGGTCATCTCCTGGCGCAGTCCGGTGAGGTCCTCGACGATGTCCAGCTGTCCGGCGTCCGCGGCCACCGAGGAGATCTCGTCGACCATGTAGCCCAGTGAGGCCAATTCCTGCGCGATTCCGTCGTGGATCTCCCGGGCCAGGCGCCGGCGTTCCTCGGCGGTGGCCAGCTCGCGGATCTGGTCGAACAGCACGCCGGTGTCCAGACGCAGCGCGATGTCCTCGGCGAGGTCGACGATCTGCTCGACCACGGCGGACGGATAGGCGTAGGGCTGCTCGGTCTCGCAGGCCAGCAGGCCGCTGATGCGTTCGCCGATGCGGATCGGCACCACCAGCGAGCTGCCGCCCGGCGGTGGCTCCAGTGAGCCGGCGTCGCGCAGGAACCGGTGATCCCGCAGCTGGGGCGCTTCGGTGGCCCAGACCTCGGCGAACGGGTTGGCCCCGCCCAGCTCCATCTCCCACTCCAGCCGGTCCTCGCCGCGGCGGGCCAGCGTGGTCAGCCGGTCCCCGTCGCTGCGCATGATTACCGCCGCGGCACTGAACCGGGCGACCCGGGCCAACTCCTCGATCAGCGTGTCCGCGGTGGTCACCGGGTCCAGCGACCCCGGCAGTTGACGGGTCACTGCGTAAAGCTGGGAGAGCAGGTCGTGGGCCTCGGCGTAGACGTTCGTCGCGGTCTCGGTGGCGTCGTCCTGCAGCCGGCGGGCCCAGGCCGCGACCAGCCCGCCCATCAACGCGATCACCGTCCACTGGGCGGCGGCCACGCTGTAGTCCTTGACGTGCAGGTCCTGCCGGTTGGGCACGGCCAGACCGATCAGCAGCGCGGTGGCCGCGGCGCCCGCCGCCATGGTCGCCCCGCCCGCCTGGGCCAACAGGCCGCCCGCGAACACCGGAGCCAGCAGGTAGGGCAGCAGCGGGGACAGCTCGTGCCCGGTGGAGTTCACCGCGATGGCCCACACCGCGACCTCGCCGGTGCGGCCCAGCAATCCGGCGAGGGTAGTGCGCTCCAGCACCGACACCGCGGCGCCGACCACGCCCATCGCGCCGATCCAGCTGAAGTCCTGACCCGGCTTGTCGCCGAGCACCGCGAGCACGGCGCAGCCGGCCAGCAGCAGGGCACGCAACGCCACCGCCGGCAGGCCGGGGTAGCGCGCGAGCAAAGCAGCGATGCGCCCGGGCACGCCGTCAGAATTTCACAACGGGCGGCTCAGCGGCGCCGGTGCGTCCGTTGGTCGTGAATCTGGCGCGCCACGTCGCGGGTTTCCAGCGTCTCGGCCAGCTCGGCGACGTAGTCCTCGATGTACTCCCCGAAGACCTCGGCGACGTCCCGCTCGAACGGCTTCTCCGCGCGCGCAGCGACCAGGATCGAGTTCGCCGCCAGCAGCGGGATGCCGACCAGGTGCGGCCATTGGGCCAACGGCACCCCGGTCAGCTCTTCGCGCAGGCCGTCCGGGTCGTCGGTGATCTTCGGCTTCTCACGGCCGAGCACCTCGCGGATGAACCAGTGCTCTTCGGAGAGCCGGTAGCGCAGGTCACGCGCGCCGATCCCGATGCCGGACGCGGTGCTCCAGGCGTCCCCGTCCGGGATGATCATCGCGACGGCCTCGCACTCCAGATGCTCCATCGCGACGAAGGCCAGCTCCTCGCACACCTGCGCGGGCGCGGCCAGCGTGTCGGTCATGGCCATCAGCTGGTGCACGAAACCCAGGCCCGGCGGCTCCAACTCCGGCCCGTAGTACACCGGCCGGTTGGCCAGCATGCGGGCCTCGGCCTCTTCCTCGGCGTTGCGGACGGCCTCGTCGACGATCCGGTCCGCCTCGGCCCTGATCTTGGTCTGCCGGATCAGGCCCTCGACCCGTTCGATGGTCTCCACCCGGGAGACCTCGGCCTGCAGCTTGGCCGCGATGCGCTGCCGCTCGGCGTCCTCGCGGGCCCTGATGGCGGCCTGGTGCGCCTCCATCTCCGCCTGCAGCCGGGCGGCCTTGGCCGCCTCGGCGGCCAGTCGGGAGTCGACCTTGGCCTGGGCGTGCGAGGCGCGCTCGGCGACCACCCGGGCGCGTTCCTCGGCGCGCGCCGCCTCGGCAGCAACCCGCTCGGCCTGCTTCTGAGCCTCCTCGGCGGCCTTGGCTTCGGCCACGGCCCGGGCGCGGGCGGCTTTCTCGTCCGCGCGGGCCTGGGCGTCGGCGAGTCGGGCCGCCTCGGCGCGGGCCCGCTCGATGGCTCGGGAGGCCTCGGCGGCAGCCTTTTGGTCGGCCTCGGCCATCTGCTGGGCAGCCCTCGCGGCCACCGCCGCCGCGCGTTCCGCGGCCCGGTGGGCCTCGGCGTCGGCGCGAGCGCGGTGTTTCGCCTCGATCTCGGCGGCCCTTGCCGCCTCCATCGCGGCGCGCGCCTCGGCGTCCGCTCGGGTCTTCTCCGCCTTGGCGGCCTCGGCTGCGGCCCGTTCGGCGGCCTTGATCTCGGCATCCGCGCGGGCCTGCTCGGCGCGCACCGACCCGGTGGCGGCGCGGGCCGCGGCCTTGGCCTCCGCGGTCTGCTGGGCCTGCTCCAGCCGGGCGGCCTCCTCGGCCATGCGGGTGCGGGCGTCCGGGATCGGGTGGAAATCCGTGGGCTGGGCGGGCACCGGCGGGTGCTCGGGGCCGAACTCGGCGCGTGCCCGGGCGAGTCGAGCCGCTTCCTTCTCGGCCGCCTTGGCGGCCTTTGCGGCCGCGCGGGCCCGGCTCCGGTCGTGACGCGGGTCGGCGCCGACGCCCGGCTCCAGCGGCATCGGGGTCAGCGGACCGGCGTAGGCCTGCGGGGCGGCGTACGGCTGCGGGGCGGGGTACTGCTCCGGCGCGGCGTAGCTCTCCGGTGCGCGGAACGTGTCGGGCGCCGGCTCGGAAGGCAACGGCGGCGCCGGCGGCAGCGGCGGACCGACCTCGCCCTGGCGCGGCCGTGGCCGCGCCCATGGCGCCAGTCGGTGCTTGAGACTCTCGGTGTCCGGCGCCGGCGGCAGGTCGAACTCGTCGTGCGGCGCGGTGGGGATCGTCGAGGCCGGCGGCGGTAGGAAGCGCATCCAGTCCGATTCGCCGGTGGTTTCGCCGGGGGAGGTGGCCGGTGCCGAGGACTCCCACGACGGGGTGGGCGGCGGTGCCGGGGACAGCGGCGGGCTGGACGGCAGGTACTTCATCCACTCCGGCTCGTCGGCCGGCGCCGGCTCGGTGGGCGCGGGTTGCGCCGGGGCCGGCGTCGACGGCAGGTACTTCATCCACTCCGGTTCGTCGGCCGGGGCCGGGGCCGGATCGGTGGGCGCGGGGGCCGGGGCCGGGGTCGACCAGGTGGGGCTGGGCGGGAGGAAGTCGTCGATCGAGGGCCAGGCGTACTCCGCGGACGGGCTGGTGCTCGGCGCCGGCGCGCTCGGCTCGGCTCTGGGTGCCGGCGTGCTCCAGTCGACGCTCGGGGTGATCGGGAAGCGCTCGGTGTCCGCCGCGGGCGGGGCCTCGGTGACCGGTTCGGGTGCGGTCAGGTCGATGGCGTCCAGCGCTTCCGGGGTGAACGCGGTGCGCCAGTCCAGGCTCGCGGACTGGGTGAAGGACTCCTTGTCGAACGACGGCCACTCCACGGCCGAGCCACTCGGCGCTTCCGCCGGGGGCAGGTCCAGCCCGTCGAGGACCGAGGCGACCTCGGGAGCCGCGGGAACCTCGACGGTCGCGGGGACGTCCAGGGCCGCGGGGATATCCAGGGCGGCGGGGATATCCAGGGCCGCGGGGACGTCCAGGCCCGCCGGGACATCGTCCCCATCCCCGTCAACGTCTCCGTCGTCCCGGGCGCCGTACGCGTTCTGGTGTTCCTCCTCCTCGCGGGCGGCGGCCAGGTCCACCGCGGCCATGGTGCGGCCGACGGCGCGCAGCAGACGGTCCCGGGTCAACGGCATCGACAACGTCTTCACGTTGCGGTCGGCCAGCCGCAGGGCGACCAGCCGCGGGCTGTCCGAAACGGACTCCGCGACGATCAGCACCGGCACCTGCACCGACCGGTTGCGCAGCTCGCTCACTACGTCTACCGCGCGGTCCGCGTCACCCAGGTCGAGCATCAACAGGTGCGCGGCAGAGGCCCAGTCCACCCAGCCGGGAGTCTCGGCAGGGTCGACCGGGATCACGTTGAGGTCATCCGCGGCAAGTGCGGCGGTAATCGCAGCATTGCCCGAGATGACGAGCACGTCGCGCAGCGGGGCCTCCAAACCGCCGAGAGGGTCTGGGTAGACGATACGGCGGGAACGGATCATGCCGGCGGGGCTTCGACCGAACTGTTGCGTTCTTCAGACCTGCCAATTCGCCGGCCGACAGGCCCATCCGGTGGTCGTCTAGGGTCGGAACGCGATGCGCATTCACGTGGTCAGTGACGTGCACGGGTCGACGCAGGCTCTGGCGGCGGCAGGGATGGGTGCCGATGTCCTGATATGTCTGGGCGATCTGGTGCTGTTCGTCGACTACGAGGACTCTGCCGGCGGAATCTTCGGGGAGATCTTCGGGGTCGAGAAGACCGCCGAATGGATCTCGTTGCGCACCGCCGGACGGTTCGACGAGGCCCGGTCCTTTTCGCGCGGTTTGTGGGCAAGCATCGACGGCGACCCGATGGATGTGATCACCCAGCAGGTGCGCACGCAGTACGCCGGCCTGTTCGCGGCCATGCCCGACCCGACCTACCTGACCTACGGCAACGTCGATCTGCCCGCGCTCTGGCCGGAATTCCTGGGCCCGGCGCACACCGTGTTGGACGGTCAGATCACCACGATCGGGGGACGGGTGTTCGGCTTCGTGGGGGGCGGGCTACCCACTCCTTACCGCACCCCGTTCGAGATTCCCGAGGACGTCTACGCGGCGAAGGTAACCGCGGTGTTCGACGCCGCCGCGGCGGCCGGTCGCCGAGTGGACGTGCTGTGCACGCACATCCCGCCGGCTGTGCCCGATCTCACTTACGACGTGGTGGCCCGTCGCTTTGAACGGGGCAGCGAGGCCATCCTGTCGGCCATCCGGGAACACCAGCCGCCCCTCGCCCTGTTCGGGCACGTGCACCAGCCGTTGGCGGAGCGCACCCGAATCGGGCGTACCGAGTGCGTCAACGTGGGCCACTTCCGGGGCACCGCCACCCCGTACGTGCTGACGTGGTGAGAGACGCGAAACATTGGGCCCCTCGGCTCCCGCGATAGCCTGCGGCGGGACGCAGGGGGCTCCTACCGGCAAGCGGAGGATGGGCAATGGCGGATCAGACCACGGCGAGCATCACCATCGCCGCGGCGCCGCAGGCCGTGCTTGACGTGATCGCCGACTTCGAGGCCTACCCGGAATGGGCCGGCGCGGTGAAGAAGGCGGAGATCCTCGGCCGGCTGCCCGACGGGCGGGCCGAGCTGGTGCACTACCAACTCGACGCAGGCCCGATCAAGGACGAGTACACCCTGGGCTACGACTGGTCGCAGGTGCCCGACCTGCTGACCTGGAAGCTCGTCGAGGGCCAGATGCTCAAGATGCTGGTCGGCTCCTACGCGCTGGTGGAAACCGGCGACGGGCACACCGAGGTGACCTATCACCTGGCGCTGGACGTCAAGATCCCGCTGCTGGGCATGATCAAGCGCAAGGCCGAGAAGGTCATCATCGATCAGGCCCTCAAGGAGCTCAAGAAGCGCGTGGAGGGCTAGCCCTGACTGCTCGAGTGCTGTTGTTCACCGGCAAGGGCGGCGTTGGCAAGACGACCGCCGCGGCCGGCACCGCGACCGCGGCTGCCGCCGCTGGTTACAAGACGCTGGTGCTCTCCACCGACGCCGCGCATTCGTTGGCCGACGCCTTCGACCACCCCGCGGGGGGCGAGCCCACCGAGGTCGGTCCCCACCTCTACGTGCAACAGGTCGACACGCAGCGCACGTTCGAGCGGACCTGGGTGGAGATCCGCAGCTACCTGCTCAGCGTGCTGGACTCGGTCGGGGTCGATCCGATCGAGGCCGAGGAGCTCACCGTGCTGCCCGGCGCCGAGGAGGTGCTGGCCCTGCTCGAGGTGCGCGATCAGGTGCGCTCCGGGCGCTGGGACGTCGTGGTCGTGGACTGTGCGCCGACCGCCGAGACGCTGCGGCTATTGGCCCTGCCCGAGGCGCTGAACTGGTACATGGACCGGGTCTTCCCGGTCGAGCGGCGTCTGGTGCGCGCGCTGCGGCCGGTGCTGGGCAAGGTGGCCGGCGTGCCGATGCCCCGGGACAAGGTGTTCGACGCGGTGGAACGGTTGCACGCGGAGCTGGCCGCGGTGCGCAGCGTGCTCACCGACCCCGGCACCTCGGTGCGCCTGGTGCTCACCCCGGAGGCGGTGGTGGTGGCCGAGGCGCGGCGCACGCTGACCTCGCTGGCGCTCTACGGGTACCGGACCGATGCGGTGATCGCCAATCGGGTGTTCCCGCAGGCCGGGGCGGATGAGTGGCGGCGCGGCTGGGTGGCCGCGCAGGCAGCCGTGCTGGCCGAGGTCGAGGCCTCCTTCGCCCCGTTGCCGGTGCTGCGTTCGCCGTACCGTACGTGTGAGCCGGTGGGACCGGGCGAACTCGCAGCGTTCGCCGAGGAGCTCTACTCTGCGCTGCCCGCGGACCGCTCGGACCCGTGTGCGGTGCTGGCCGGGGCGGAACCCATGACGGTCCGTCACACCGAGGACCGGTATGTGCTCTCCCTCGCCCTGCCGCTGGCCGACAAGCGCGAGATGGACCTGCGACGTAAGGGCGATGAGCTGGTGCTGACGGTGGCCGGGCACCGTCGGCAGTTGGCCTTGCCCGGCTTGCTGGCCCGCCGTGCGATCACCGGTGCGGATCTGGTCGGCGACCGGTTGGACATCGGCTTTGCCCGGGATCTGCCATGACGGCGTCTGCCGATCCGTTGGGCACGGCCGGCCACGAGGCGGCGCGCCTGTTGGACGCGTTGGGCCAGTGGTTGGGCGCACGCACCGCGGAATCCTCCGGGTGGTCCGAGCACGTCGCCACCGGGTCCGCGGAGTGCCGGTTGTGTCCGCTGTGCCGGTTGATCGCGTTGGCCCGGGACACCAGCCCGGAACTGGCGGAGCATCTGGACGATGCGCTGCGTTCGGTGGGCTCGGCGCTACGGCTGGTGAGCGATCAGCTCGGTGCGAACTCGGGCAACCAGCGCCGCAGCGGTGACTTCGAAACCATCGTCATCAACTGACGTACGATCAGATTGCAGCCACATATGAATGATCTCGCAGTAGGTGTGGACGTGGGTGGCACCAAGATCGCGGCCGGCTTGGTGGACGGCCAGGGGAAAGTGCTCAACTGCGTCCGGCGGGAATCGCCGGAGGACAGCGAAGAGTTGTTCGAGGCGATCGTCGCGGCGGTCCGGGATCTCGGCCGGGAGGCCGTTCGGGTGCCCATCGGGGTGGGTGCCGCGGGGTTCGTGGATCTCGACCGATCCACCGTGCTGTTCGCGCCGAATCTGCCGTGGCGGACCGAACCCCTGGGCAGCCAATTGGGCGATGAATTGAACGCCACCGTGGTGGTGGAGAACGACGCGAACGCCGCGGCCTGGGCCGAGGCCCGGTTCGGCGCCGGTGTCGGGCACGACCACGTGGTGTGCGTGACTGTCGGCACCGGCGTGGGCGGCGGGATGGTGCAGGACGGGCAACTGATCCGTGGGGGTCACGGGGTTGCCGGGGAGTTCGGGCACCTGCCGGTGGTGCCGGACGGCATGCCGTGCGGTTGCGGCCAGTACGGCTGTTGGGAGCAATACGCCGGCGGGGAGGCATTGTTACGCCGGGCCCGCGACCTGGTCCGCGCCAAGCGGCCCGAGGCCGCCCTACTGTCCGCGTCCTGCCACGGAAAGCCCGAACAGCTGCGGGGTCCGGTGATCACCAAGCTGGCGCGAACCGGCGATTCGGCTGCGATCGAGTTGCTCGCCGAGACAGGCCACTGGCTCGGGGTCGGCCTGGCCGGATTGGCCGCGGTGCTGGACCCGACCTGCTTCGTGATCGGCGGCGGCGTCGCCGACGCCGGTGACCTGTTGGTGCAACCGGCCCGGCGGACCTTCGACCGTCGGCTGCCCGCGGGTGGTACGCGAAAGTCGCCGGTGCTGGTTCCCGCGCTGCTGGGCAACGATGCGGGCATGATTGGGGCCGCCGATCTGGCCAGAGAGGGGGGCGGTCCGTGAGTGGCGGGGTCACGCCCCTACGGGTGCTCTCCTACGACGTGCGGGGGTTGCGCGGCGACCCGGCCGCGGTCGTAGGGGTGATCCGCGCCACCCGGGCGGATGTGGTGCTGTTGCAGCAGGCGCCCACCTCCACCCGATGGCGGTCCCGGTGTGCGGCGTTGGCCCGCGAGGCCGAGCTGCTGGTGGTCGGCGGGGACCGCAAGGCCGCGGGCAACCTGGTGCTGTCCAAGGTGCGCAACAAGGTGCTCGGGGTGATCTCCACGCCGCTGCCCGGCAGTTGGCGGCGGCGCGCAGGCATGGTGCTCGCCGTGCTGGAGGTCAGCGGCAGCCGCGTGGTGGTGATCTCCACCCGGTTCGGGCTGGACACCACGCAGCGCAGCCGGCAGGCCGACGCGTTGATCTCGCAGATCGGCGGGTTGGGGGATCAGGTGGTCTGTGGCATCGCGGTCAATGACGACCCCGGTACCTCGGCCTGGAACACCGTGGCGGCCCGATTGCGCGACGCGTACTCGGTGGTGCCCGAGGGCGGCGGAGCGACGTTCCCGGCGTTCGCGCCCAACCGCCGCATCGACGCGATCTTCGTCTCCGAGGCGGTCACCGTGCTGGCTGCCGGGGTGCCCCACGGGCTGCCCGCAGCCGCCGCGGCCAGCGACCATCTGCCCGTGCTCGCGCAGCTCATGCTCGGCCCGTCGCCGGGCTGAGCGCCCGCCGTCAGACCACGGCGCCGTTGTCGGGATCGATCTCGTCGCGACCGTCGTCCTTCATCCGGTAGATCAACGAGACCGCGCCGCCGATGAAGGCGGCCAGGATCAGCACACTCGCGCCGTAGAACAAGTCGATGCCGAACCAGGCGCGGGCCACGAGGTAGATCGGACCGAGGAACACGCCGAGCCAGGCGAGCTTGGTGCGGGGCTCCAGCCGCGGCAACGGGGGCGGTGGGGGCGGCACGAAGTGGTCCTCCGGGTCGTCCGCCTCCACCGGCGGCCGGGGGATCTCCTGCACCACCAACGGCTCGTCGTCCGCATGCGACCCGGGGCGAACCGCAGCGGGTTCGGCCTGCGCCTCACCCGCGACCACGTCCTCGGCCACCGGCCACGGCGGCACCGGGTCGGTGGTGTTCTGCTCCCAACCCGCCACGATCGCCTGCCAGGCCGCGTCCTCCGCCTCGGTCATCGAAGCCGGCACCGTTGCCCGGGCGGGCGGCTCGGAGAACTCGCCGCGGCGGGACTCCAACAATGCCCGGGCGTCCGCCTCGGCGGCGGCGTCCACCCACACCCGGTCGGTGGGCCGGTCCGGCAGGATCACGTCCATGTAAGGGCCGCGCCGGCCGGGCGCGGGCGCTGCGTAGGCGGCCACCCCCTCGGCGCGCAGGGCTTCCAACAGGGCATCGGCGAAGTGCGGCTGCAGATCCACCAGCGGCGTGTAGCGCACCGCGGGCAGCCCGTTGCTGCGCCCCGGGCTCATGGGCCTTGGACCGCTTGCGCGCGCAGTCGGTTCACGAAATCGAGGCTCTCCGCGAAGATGCGCGGGGCGTCATGATCCAGGGTGGCCACGTGGTAGCTGTCGTGCAGCACGATCTCGGTGAGGTCGCGGGAGGACACCCGGCTCAGCACCTGACGGGAGCTCTCCGGTTCCACCACGTGGTCGGTGTAGCTGCGCAGCAGCAGCAGCGGCTGGGTCACCCGGGGCAGGTCGCGCACGACGGTCGGCCAGGCCCGACGCAGCGATTCCAGCGCGCGCAACGGGGTGCGGTCGTAGGCCATCTCGCTGACGCCGGGCTTGCGGATGTCGTCGCCGATGGCGCCCAAGGAGGGCACAAAGCGGTGCAGTAGCGGCAACGCCCGCAGCCGCGGGTCGTGGGACAGCACCGACGGGTTCACCACGACCACCCCGGCCACCGCGCCGCCGTGGCGTTGCGCCACCCGCAGGGCCAGCGCCCCACCCATGGACAGCCCCATCACGAACACTTGGTCGCAGCGCTCGCGCAGCTCCCCGAATTCCCGGTCGACCGCGGTGTACCAGTCGTCCCAGGTGGTCAGGTTCATGTCCCGCCAGTCCGTGCCGTGGCCGGGCAGGCGGGGTAGCGCGACCGTCAAGGAGGCCGCGGCCAGGTATTCCGCCCACGGGCGCATGCTGTATGGCGAGCCGGTGAAGCCGTGGCAGAGCAGCGCGCCGACCGAACCTCCGCTGTGGTGGTACGGCTCCGCTCCCGACAGGACTGGCACGAAACCATGGTGGCACGTCACTAGAGTTACTGCCGCGTCGGAGAACCGGTGGGGAGGTGCGGTGCTCTACTGGATAGTGAAGTACTTCCTGCTGGGTCCGCCCCTGCGGGCGGCGTTCCGGCCCTGGTCGGAAGGTCTGGAGAACATCCCGGAGACCGGCCCGGCGATCCTGGCCAGCAACCACCTCTCGTTCAGCGATTCATTCTTTCTGCCCTTGGTGGTGTCCCGGCGGATCACGTTCCTGGCCAAGGAGGAGTACTTCACCGGCACCGGGCTGAAGGGGCGGTTCAGCGCCGGCTTCTTCCGCGGCGTCGGTCAGATCCCGGTGAACCGGTCCGGGGGCAGCGCCTCGGACAACGCCCTGGATGCGGGCCTTGGCGTGTTGCGCAGCGGCGCGCTGTTCGGCATCTATCCGGAGGGCACCCGATCCCCGGACGGGCGGCTGTACCGCGGGCGCACCGGAGTGGCGCGACTGGCCATCAAAGCCGGTGTACCGGTGCTGCCGGTGGCCATGGTGGACACCCACCGGGTGCAGCCGCCAGGCCGGGTGCTGCCGAAGATCGCCCGGATCGGGGTGAAGATCGGCGCGCCACTGGACTTCTCCCGGTACGCCGGGCTGGAGGAGGACCGGTTCGTGCTGCGCTCGGCCACCGACGAGCTGATGTACGAGCTCATGCAGTTGTCCGGTCAGGAATACGTGGATATCTACGCCAGCCAGGCCAAGAAGAACCGCGAACCCCGCGGCCCGCACGACCGGGCGGCCTGACTGCGGTTAACCTAGGTCCGATGGATGGAGCAGCAGCGATCCAGCTGCGGGGGTTGCACAAGAACTTCGGGGCGGTGCACGCGGTTCGCGGCATCGACCTGGGCGTTCCCGCCGGTCAGATGGTGGCCTTTCTCGGGCCGAACGGGGCCGGGAAGACCACCACCATCGACATGATCCTGGGCCTGTCCAGACCGAGCGCGGGGATCGTGGAGATCTACGGCACCACGCCCGGCCGGGCGGTGCGCAAGGGCCTGGTGGCCGCGGTCATGCAGACCGGCGGGCTGCTCAAGGACCTCAGCGTGGCCGAGACCGTGGAATTCACCGCGGCGCTGTGCACCAACCCGCGCCCGGTGGGCGAGGTGCTGGAGCGGGCCGGCATCGCCGGGATCGCCGATCGCATGGTCGGCAAGTGCTCCGGCGGCGAGCAGCAGCGGCTGCGCTTCGCGATGGCGTTGTTGCCGGACCCGGCGCTGCTGATCCTCGACGAGCCGACCCAGGGCATGGACGTGGAGGGCCGCCGGGAGTTCTGGCGGGCCATCCGGGCCGATGCCCGCCGCGGGCGCACCGTGCTGTTCGCCACCCACTACCTGGACGAGGCCGACGACCACGCCGACCGCATCGTGCTGATCCGCCGCGGCGAGATCGTCGCCGATGGCACCCCGGCGCAGGTGAAGGCCCGGGCTGCGGGTCGGGCGGTGCGGGCCACGTTGCCCGATCCGGACGTCGCGACACTGCGGGCGCTGCCCGGCGTGAGTTCGGTGGAGGTGCGCGGGAACAGCGTGCTGGTGACCACCGCGGACAGCGACCTGGTTGCCCGTCACCTGCTCACCCACACCGCGGCCCGCGACCTGGAGATCGCGGCGCTGGACCTGGAGGACGCGTTTGTCGCGCTTACCTCCGATCAGCCTGCGGAGGTGAGTTCATGAGCGAGCAGGCCGTCGACGTGGCGGCGGCGCTGCGCCGTCCGGACGCCCGGTTCGGTGGTTTCTCCCCGACCCTGGTGCGGCTGGAGGTGCGTCGCCTGCTGCGCAACCGGCGCACGCTGATCTTCACGGTGATCGCGCCGCCGCTGTTCTTCCTGATGTTCGGGCTCAACGACGTTTACGCCGACCTGCCGCACGGCAACGGCAACGAGTCCGCCTCGGTGCTGATCTCCATGGCGCTCTACGGCGCGGTGCTGGCCTGCACCAGCGGTGGGGCGATGGTGTCGATCGAACGGGCGGCCGGGTGGAGCCGGCAGCTGCGTGTCACGCCGTTGGTCCCGGCGGCCTACATCGTGGTGAAGATGGCCACCTCGCTGGTGCTCGGCGGCGCCTCGGTGCTGGTCGTCTACGCCACCGGGGTGGCCGCCAAGAAACCGGACATGCCGTTGTGGGTCTGGGTGATCAGTGCGTTCAGCGTGTGGATCGGCGCCCTCGTGTTCAGCGCTCTGGGCCTGTTCATCGGCTACCTGCTGCCCTCGGAGAACGTCATGCAGATCCTCGGCTTCGTGCTGATGCTCTGCTCATTCGGCGGCGGACTGTTCATCCCGCTCAGCCAGTTCTCCGACACCTGGCGCACCGTCGCCGCGTTCACCCCGCTGTGGGGGCTCAACGGGCTCGTCCACGCGCCGTTGCACGACGGCACCTTCGACTGGGTGTGGCCGGTGAACCTGCTGGCCTGGCTGTGCGTGTTCGTGGCCGGCGCCGTCTGGCGGATGAGCCGGGACACCGCCCGGGTGTGACACGCGCCAGTAGAAGCCCGCCCGCATCGGAAGGTCGGGCGATTTCGATCAACGTTCGGGCATCAGCAGCTATCCGAACGGGTCCTCATACCCCTACGCGCTGTCGCCACCGAAGCAAGCGCCGAAGCGGTTCACGACGTCCTCGAAGCCGGCCAGGTCCAACCATTCGTTCCAGCCGGGCGACTCGTCGATGAAGCTGTCGCCCTCTCCCGACCAGTAGGTGAAGTCGCACCACCCGCCGGCATAGAGCACGAGGTGACCTTCCTGGCGCCCGCGGCGCAGGGCGATCGCACACGAGTAGTCGCCGCGCACCGCCGAGCGATCAGTCGTCACGGCATTCACCGTGGTTTGACCATCTGCCCAAGTAATTGGTCCTACGGACAGGCCTAACAAGCGCCAAGTCTCCGCGTGACGTGCGAGCAGGCCGGCTGCGGCGTCAAGGTCGATCACCGCGTCCACATCCGCAGCCTGCCACGGCAAGAAGCTGGCACAGGTATCGCTGCGCTTTTCCCTGGACACCGCCCGTATCTAGGCCCGCGCAACAGGTGGGCAAGGTTGAAACGCGAGTGACCGCCTCGCGCCGTAAGTCGCCACATCCTTTTCAACTCGTCCCGTCAGTGGTGTCGTGGCCCGAGGCTGAGCACCCGCGCCACCTGCTCCAGGACCCAACCCGGCCGGAAGCGGACGTCCTCCCAGGTGAAGCGCAGCAGCACGTAGCCGTGTGCCGCCAGGGCATTGAGGCGTCCGCGGTCCTGACGGTAGGCCTGTCGGTCGGAGTGGAACTCGAAGCCGTCCGCCTCGACGACCAGCCATCCGTCGAGCACGAAGTCCACGGGTGCGACGACGCCCGGGATGCGCACTTGGCTGCGCAACTCGCAATCGAGGATGGTGAGGATGAGTCGAAGAACGGACTCCAGCGGCGATGCGGCGAGTTCGTCGGCGAATCGCACCGCGCGCCGCAGCGCTGCGGCGCCATGACCACGCGCCGCGTCGGCTGCTGTCTGCAGCGGTCCGCGTCGCACCATGCCGCCGTGCAGCGCTGCATCCATCACGACAAGGGCTTCGGGCAGTGGCATGATGCGGGCGCAATCGAGCACGGTACGCAGCGTGGCCGTCAGGGGTCGGAACGGATCTATTTCGGCAGGGCACAGGCGCGCTCGGTGGATCCGGACACCGGGTTGGGGTGAGTGGCTGCCCGCCGCGACGGTGACGTCCAACGTCGGGTCCGGTCGCCACGACCCGAATCCATGTAGCAGGGCGGCGCTTCCGTGCGAAGCCACCCCACCCACGCGGGCAGCCGTCACCAGCGCTGCCGGGGCGTCCGGCAACGCGAAAGTGCCGCGGGCGATGACGAGTTCCGGCCCGGCGGATCGCAACACGTGCGCCGACACCCCGAGGCCGCGCAGGGTTTTCCATCGGGCCGCCCCGCCGCACTTCTGCAGTGCCACATCGAGATCCACGATGGCAATCTGGCGGGTAGTGGGGCGGGTCGGAGGAGATTCGGCGGCGCTGTGGATAAGCGGCGAAACAACTGCTGGGCAAGGTTGAAACGCGAGTGGCGGCGCCCTCGGCGTGTCCCGTCACTCTGTTTTCAACCTTGCCCTCCAGTGGTTGGACTCAGCCGAGCCCGGCCCATCCGCGCGACCGCTGGACCGCGACCTGCCAGCGGCGGTATGCCGCGTCGTCGCGGGGGCCCGGTTCGAAGCGGCGGTCCAGGCGCCAGGTGTCGGCCAGGGTGGCCGGGTCCGGCCAGACGCCGGCACCCAACCCGGCCAGGAACGCGGCGCCCAACCCGGTGGTCTCCAGTACCTCGGGGCGTTCCACCGGGATCTGCAACTGGTCGGCCTGTACCTGACAGAGGAACCCGTTGGCGCTGGCTCCGCCGTCCACGGTGAGCATCGGGATGGTCAGTCCGGCGTCGGCGGTCATCACGTCCACCACGTCACGCACCTGGAAGGCAATGGCCTCCAGGGTGGCCCGGGCCAGGTGTGCGGGGGTGGTGCCCCGGGTCAGGCCGAACATGGCGCCGCGAGCCTCGGGGTCCCAGTGCGGGGCACCCAGGCCGGTGAGCGCGGGCACGAACACCACGCCGCCGGTGTCCGGTACGGAGGTGGCCAACTTCTCGGTTTGCGCCGCGAGTTCGATCAGGCCCAGCCCGTCGCGCAGCCACTGCACCGCGGCGCCGGTGACGAAGATGGCGCCCTCCAGCGCGTAGGTCAGGGCACCGTGCGGCGCCTGCCAGGCCACCGTGGTGAGCAACCCGGCGCTGGACCGGATGAGCTGCGTACCGGTGTTGATGAGGATGAACGAGCCGGTGCCATAGGTGCATTTGGAGTCGCCGGGGGAGTAGCAGGCCTGGCCGAACAATGCCGCCTGTTGGTCCCCGGCCACCCCGGTGACCGGGAGGCTCAGGCCCAGGAAGGCGTCGGGGTCGGTGCGGCCGAACTCGCCCCAGGACGGGCGCACGGCGGGCAGGGCGTCCATGGGCACCTGCAACAGCTCGCACAACTCCTGCGACCAGGCGCCCGCGGTGATGTCGTAGAGCAGTGTGCGGGAGGCGTTGGAGGCGTCAGTAGCGTGCACCTGACCTCCCGTCAGCCGGGCGATCAGGTAGGCGTCCACGGTGCCGACCGCGACCTCGCCCGCGCGCACCCCCGCCCACGCCGGGTCGTGCTCGGCCAGCCAGGAGAGCTTGGTGCCGGTGAAGTACGGGTCCAGCCGCAGCCCGGTGAGCTCGGCGACCCGCGGTTCGTGCCCGGCCTCGATCAGCCGTTCGCAGATCGCCGTGGTGCGCCGGTCCTGCCACACCAGCGCTTTGCGCGGGGAGCGCAGCGTGCGGCGGTCCCAGAGCACCGCGGTCTCCCGTTGGTTGGTGATGCCGATGCACGTCACCGGCGCGGCGTCGGCGGCGGAGTCCAGCGCGGTCCGGCAGGCGGCCAGCGTGGCCTGCCAGATCTCCTCGGCGTCGTGCTCCACCCAGCCCGACGCGGGGAAGTACTGGGGGAATTCCTGATACCCCCGCCCGACCACCCTGGCGGTCTCGTCGACCACCAGCGCAGTGATTCCGGTGGTCCCGGCGTCGATGGCGAGAATGCTCATGCCCCGGACTCTAGGGTTGGACCATGACCGACGTGGCGAACGCCCGTCGCCGGCTCCGCACGGCGGTGGTGTGGGACGGGCTGCGGGCCGCGCTGGACGCGCGGCTGCCCGGCCGGGAGGCCCTCGAGGTACTGGACGTCGGCGGGGGCACCGGCGGCTTTGCGGTACCCCTGGCGCAGGCCGGGCACGCGGTCACCGTGCTGGACCCGAACCCGGACGCGCTGGCCGCGCTGGAGCGACGCGCAGCCGAGGCCGGGGTCGGCGACCGGGTGCGGTGGCTGCAGGCCGACGCTGCGGACCTCTCCGGTCTGATCGCGGCCGGTTCCTGCGACCTGGTGCTCTGCCATGGGGTGCTCGAGCACGTGGACGACCCGACCGCGGTGCTCAAGGCGGTGGCCGGGGTGCTGCGCCCGGACGGCGTGGTGAGCGTCCTGGTGGCCAACCCGAACGGAGCCGCGCTGGCCCGGGCCGCGGCCGGTCACCTGGACCAGGCCCGCGCCGTGCTGGCGGACCCGGCGGGCCGGTGGGGGGAGCGGGACCCGCTGCCGCGGCGGTTCACCGCCGGGCAGGCCGCAGCGCTGTTTGCGGCGGCGGGGCTGACGGTGTTCGCCACCCACGGCGTGCGGGTGTGCGTGGACCTGGTGCCGGGCGGTGTGGTGGAGGGCGAACCGGAGGCCATAGAGGCGTTGTTGGCGCTGGAAGCGGTGCTTGCCGAGCACCCCGATTTCCACGCCGTGGCCGGTCAACTGCACCTGTTGGCGACCGGCTTGCCCGGCTCGTGACGAATGCCCGGGCTCGGCTGGGGCATCTGTTAGTCAGGTCGGGTTACATGCACGCGGTTGCTTGCTTATCCTGAGTGGGGAAGGGTCCGGTCTGGCGCAGGGGCGCGCGGCCGGAAGAAGGAGGTCTCCGTGCCGCTCTCCGACCACGAGCAACGTCTGCTGGAGCAGATGGAGCGGGCCCTCTATGCCGAGGACCCGAAGTTCGTGTCGTCGTTGCGCGGGACCGATCTGCGTAGCCACTACCGCCGGCGCGCCGTGCAGTCGGCGGCGGGATTTGTGCTCGGCGTGGGCATGCTGATGGCCGGCGTCATCGTCCGCGGCCCGATGATCGCGGTCAGCGTGCTCGGTTTCGTGCTGATGCTGGCCTCCGCCCTGTTCGCGGTGTCCAGCTGGCGCAAGGTTTCCACCGGCGCCGAGACCCCGCGCCCGGTCCCCGGCCGGACCGCCAAGCGGCCCGTCAAGCGCAGCGTCTCCGACCGCTTCGAGGACCGGTGGCGCAAGCGCCGCGAGGGCGGCCAGTAGCTGCCTGCTAGCCCTTGGCGCGCTGCGGACGCAGCGCCGCCCGCCGAGTGGCGACGGCTTTGGCCAGCCGCTCCACGCCGGCGCGCACGGTGAACCAGATCGAGGCCGGGGCCACCACGGCCAGGAACCGCCGCCACTCACCGGCCGCCACCCCGAGCTGGGTGGACACCACCAGCACCGCGGTGCGCATCCGGGCCGGGTCCACCCCGGCCGGCACGTCGCGGGCGTAGCGGCTGCGCTCCACCGCACTACTGAGCAGGCCGAGTGCGGCGACTCCCTCCACGGTCAGCCGACCCTCGGCGCTCACCTCGGCCAGCGTGCGGCGTGGGGTGCGCGCCGCCGGCCACAGGATGCCCAGGTCGACGGCGTCGTCGGCCAGCTCGCGCCAGGCGATCTCGGCCACCTCGGATCCCGACCGCGATCTGCCCGCCACCGCCCAACGGCGCCGCCGGATGAGCACCCGCAGCACGGCGGGTGCGGCCAGCAACACGAGCAGGCCGAGGCCGGCGAGTTCCCACTTCCACCACCGCTTCCACCAGACGGCGGGGATGTCCTCACAGATCTGGGTGTTCTTGTTCAAGCGAGTGCCGGGGTCGCAGGCATCCGAGCCCGGCGCCTGGTCGGGCTGGCCACCACCGTCGCCCAGCCCGGCCCCGCCGCCCACGGGGGTCGCGTCCTGCGGCTGGGAGGTCGGCTCGTCGCTCTGGTTGTCGTCCTGCGGGTCCTGCACGCCCCGGCCGGTCACCGGCAGCCAACTCGGTGCGCTGGGATTGGAATTGGCCGAGCCGGGCGTCGGCTCGAACCGCGTCCAGCCCAGGTTCGGAATCCACAACTCCGGCCAAGCGTGTGCGTCGTAGGCACTGATGGTCCGGCTCAGCCCGTCGGCGGCCAGCCGCCCGGCGGTGAATCCGACGTTCACCCGGGCCGGCACGCCGAGCTGACGCGCCATCACCGCCATGGTCGCGGCGAACTGTTCGCAGTAACCGCGCCGGTCGCGCAGGAAGTCGACCAGCGCGCCGTTGCCGCTGCCCGGCGCGGTGCGTAGGTCGTAGGTGAAGTTGCCCGGTTGCCGGAACCACGCCTGCAGCGCGGCACCGATCTCCAGGGCGTTGTTCGCGCCCTTGGTCTCTCGTAACGCGGTGTCCTTGACCAGCGCGGGCAGGTTGGCCGGCAGTTGCAGGTAGCTCTGCAGGTACGCGCTGCTGGGCGGGGTGTTCGCGATGTCCCTCTTGGTCGGTGCGAGGTCGAGGCTCTGCACGCTCCAGTGCAGACCGGAGATCTGCTTGCGGCCCTTGTGGCTGACCACGTTGTCGGTCAGGTCGTCCAGCCGCCACTCGCCGGTCAGGGTCAGCTTGGTGGGCGGGAACGGCATCGGCAGGTAGTCCGACTGCAGCGAGGCGTCGGCGGTGAGCTCGGTGACCACGGGGCTGGTGGCCACCGCGGGGGACAGGCCCGCCACCTCCGGCAAGTTGTTGAACGCGTGCACTTCGCGGCGTGCCGCCTTCCACTCCACGCCGTCGAACTCATCGAGGGTCACCGTGCGCAGGTACACCTCGCTGGGGTGCGCGGAGGTGGTGCGCAGGGTGAGCAGGTCCACGTCGGCGGACCGCACCAGGTCCCGGCGCATCGTCACCAACGGGTTCAGGGTGGAGATCGTCTTGCCCTTGGCATCGCCGACGCCCTTGGCGCCGAACACGCCGTGCGTCAGCCGTGGTGCCGCGGCGGGTATGACCACGGACAACGAGAGCACGGTGACCCCGATGCGGCGGCTCATCCGGGACATCTGGTTGGGACCGCGACCGACCGGGCCGGCCTCGGTGCGCCCACCGATGGGCACGCCCCAGCCGAGCAACCGGTCCCGGCTGTCCGCGGCCAGCAGCAACAGGAAGGCCACCGCCGGCGCCAGGAACAACCAGGCGGACACCTCGTCCGGGCGCACCGAGACCGGCACCACATACAGGGCCAGCAACGGCAGCCCGGCCAACGCGGTCTGCCGATAGCTCGCGGCCAGCATGTCCACCAGCAGCGCGGCGGCGGCCACCCCGCTCACCGCAATGAACGTGATCTCCGGGGTGGGGGTGACCGGCGGGACGATCCGGTCGAATTGGTCGAAGCCGCCGGTCCACATCTGGCGGATCCGGTCGAGAGTCTCGTGGGTGGGCAGGAACCCGTCACGCGCCTGGTCGGAAACGAAGGCGACGACCAGATAGATAGACCCCGCCGCCGCCTGGATCAGCGGGAGCAGCGCCCGGGGCACTCGGGCCGCGCGCCCGGCCGCGCCGAGCACCGCGATCACGGTGGCCACCCCGGCCGCGCGCACGAACCAGTCCCGACCGTGCAGCACGGCGAACAGCGACGCGGAGGCCGCCAGGGTGGCCAGCCAGCCGGCGAGGCAACGGCGCAGCTCTGCGCCCTGGCTGTTCACGCCACCACCGAGTGGTCGATGCCGGGCGTGCCGCGCCGCGCGGCCAACGGCCACAGGTCGGGTAACCGGTCGCCGACCCGGACCGGGATCACCCGCCACCCGGCGTTGCGCAGCAGCGCCACGTTGTGTTCGAAGGCCGTCTCCGCGGCGGCGTCGGGGGCGAGCCCGATCCAGGTCTCGGTGCGCAGCAGCACCGCGATCGCGGTGGTGGTGCCCTGCCGGCGATGCGCCAGGTCGGCCGCGTCCTGGTCGCTGAGCGAGCCGAGCACGGCGATCACCAAGCTGTCGGTGCCCGCCCGGGCCAACGCCAGGCCGGCCTCGCGCAACGACGGGGTGTTGGTCGGCAGGAGCACGGCCAACGCGTCCAGCAGCAGACCTTCGACGTCGGGCAGCGGGGCGATCACGTCGGAGTTCAACCCGGCCAGGCCATCGCCGGTCTCGTTCATCACCCGCAACGTGAATTCGCGGCGGGTCAGATGCACGGCCAGCGACGCGGCCGCGGACACCCCCCATTCCAGCGAGGAGTTCCGCCCCTCGCCGTAATGCGCGCCGCCCCGGGCGTCCAACAGAATCGTCGCGCGGCTCTGTCGGGGGTGCTCCTCGCGGCGCACCATGAGCTCACCGCGGCGGGCAGTGGAGCGCCAGTGCACGCGGTGCAGCGCGTCGCCGTGCCGGTACTCGCGGGTGCCGATGTCGTCCTCGCCGGCCGACGGGATGGAGCTGGGATGGCTGTCGTTGCTGCCTGTCCACTCCCCGCCGAGCAGCACCACCGGCAGCGCTTCGACCACCGGGATCACGATCAGGTCATCGACGCCGGGGAAGGCGCGGGCGACCTCGCACATCCCGAACGGGTCGGCCACCCGAAGGGTCAGCGGGCCGATGGGGTAGCGACCGCGGACCTGGCTGCGCACCTTGTAGAACACGTCGCGCTGCCCGCGCGGATCCAGCTGGTCGATGACGAACCGGGGCCGGGCGCTCATCCCGCGGGGCAGGGTGTCCTCGGCCAACAACAGTCCGGTGGGCACCAGCGAACTGTTCTCCAGCCGCAGGGTGACCTTGGTTTCCTCGCCCGCCTGTACCCGACCCGGATCCACCGACCGGCTGCAGGTGACGGTGTGTTGGGTACGCCGCACCACGATCATGCAGATGAACGGAAGAGTGAGCAGCAGCACCGAAACGCGCAACAGGTCCTGCTGACCGAGCACCAGCGCGCAGATCAACGCGGCGATGCCCGCGACGAGGAACGACCGACCGCGCACGGTCAGGCCGCGCAATGGCCTCACCCTCGAGGATCCATCTGATGGGCCGTCATCTTCCGGTGGGGAGGGGGATGCGCCGGACGATGTCGGCGACCACCGCGCCGGCGGTGCGCCGCGCGATCTGCGCCTCGGCGGTGGTGAGTAGTCGGTGCGCGAGCACCGACTGGGCCAGGGCCTGGATGTCGTCGGGCAGTACGAAGTCGCGGCCGTCCAGGGCTGCCGTGGCGCGACCGGCGCGGATCAGTTGCAGGGTGGCCCGCGGGGAGGCGCCCAGACGCAGTTCCGGACTGGTTCGGGTGGCCGCGACGATGTCGATGGCGTACTGCTTGACGCTGGTCGAAACGTGGACCTCGCGCACGGCCCGGATAAGGCGGACCACCGTGTAGGCGTCAGCGACCGGAGTGAGCTGCTCCAGCGGTGAGCTCTGGCCGTGCCCCTCGATCATCTCCATCTCGGCGGCGGCGTCCGGGTAGCCCATGGAGACCCGGGCCATGAACCGGTCGCGCTGTGCCTCGGGCAGCGGATAGGTGCCCTCCATCTCGACCGGGTTCTGGGTGGCGACAACCATGAACGGGGCGGCCAACTCATAGGTCACGCCGTCCACGGTGACCTGGTTCTCCTCCATGCACTCCAGCAGCGCGGATTGGGTCTTGGGGGAAGCGCGGTTGATCTCATCGCCGATGACGATGTTGGCGAAGATGGCGCCGGGCTTGAACTCGAAGTCGCGCCTTTCCATGTTCCAGATGGACACCCCGGTGATGTCCGATGGCAGCAGATCCGGGGTGAACTGGATGCGCCGCACCGTGCAGTCGATCGACCGGGCCAGGGCCTTGGACAGCATGGTCTTGCCGACGCCCGGCACGTCCTCGACCAGCAGGTGTCCCTCGGCCAACAGCACGATCAACGCCAGCCGCACCGAGTCCCGCTTGCCGATGATGACCCGCTCCACCGCGGCCTGAATGCGGCCCGCCGTCTCGGTGATGGTGGGCCCGACCGTCACGCCGTAGTCACCCGCCGTCGCCTGCGCCGTGACGCTCGGCAGCGTGGCGCCGGGCCCGTCATAGGGGAAGGCGGTCACGCGTCCTCCAGGGTCGGGCGGCTACTGCACGGTGAGGCGATGGGGGAGGGTACTCGACCATTCTCTACCGCGACTGCGCACACCGGCAGCGTCCTGGTGCGGTCGGTGGACGGGACTGCCCCGGATGGGTGGAGACATGCCGTTGCGCATTGACCGCGGTGGGGCAAAGTGGAGTACGGTGGGGCCTGGTGGAGCGATTAGGGCTCTACTGGCGGAGGAGGGGCCATGTTTCTGGGCACCCACACCCCGCGGCTGGACGAAAAAGGCCGACTGATCCTTCCGGCGAAATTCCGGGACGAGCTCGCGGAGGGACTCGTGATCACCAAGGGTCAGGAACGGTGCCTGTACATCTGGCCGATCGCCGAGTTCGCCCGGATCGCCGATTCCCTGCGGACCGCCCCGGTCACCCAGAAGGGGCCGCGTGACTTCATGCGCGTGCTCTACGCCGGCGCCTCGGACGAGGTCCCGGACAAGCAGGGGCGGGTCACGGTACCGCCGGCGTTGCGCGCCTATGCCGGGCTGGACCGGGACTGCGTGGTGATCGGGGCCAACTCGCGGGTCGAGGTGTGGGACGCCGCGGCATGGGAGTCCTACCTGACCGCGCAGGAGCAGGCCTTCGCCGACCTCTCCGAGGAGGTGCTGCCTGGACTGATGTAGCGCGGCGGCGGATCGCGACCGTGCGATCAGGTCTCCCCCCGCTCGAGCTTCGCCGACTCACTTCCCCGGAGCCGGCCTAGCGAGCGGGCGGGGACCTGAATGCACGGCCGATTGAAGCCCGCTGAGGGAGCGCAACGACCGAACACGGGACAGTCCGCGGGGCGGGAGGTGACAACGATGACGGGTCCGGCCCACGGCCATGTCCCGGTGATGCGCGAGCGCGTGCTGGCCGTGCTCGAACCGGCGCTGGACCGCGCGGATGCGGTCGTCGTCGATGCCACCGTCGGGGCCGGTGGACACAGCGAGGCCATGCTCACCCGCTATCCCCGGGTGCGATTGGTGGGCCTGGACCGCGACCCGTTCGCGTTGGAGCGGGCCGCGGCCCGGTTGGCCCCGTTCGGGGACCGGGTGCACCTCACCCACGCCGTCTACGACCGACTGCCCGACGTGCTCGGTGCACTCGGCGTGGACCGGGTCCACGGGGTGCTGTTCGACCTGGGCGTGTCCTCCATGCAGCTCGACGAGGCCGACCGCGGCTTCGCCTACGCCCGGGACACCCCGCTGGACATGCGGATGGATCCGACCACCGGGCTCACCGCCGCCGATGTGCTCAACACCTACTCCACGCCGGAGCTGACCCGGCTGATGCGCGAGTACGGCGAGGAGCGGTTTGCCCGGCGCATTGCCGAGGCGATCGTGTCCGGCCGGGCGCAGGAGCCGTTCCGTGGCTCCGCCCGGTTGGTGGAGCTGATCCGGGCGGCGGTACCCGCCCCCGCTCGGCGCACCGGTGGCAACCCCGCGAAGCGGACGTTCCAGGCCCTGCGCATCGAGGTGAACGGTGAGTTGGCCGCGTTGGCCCGGGCGTTGCCCGCCGCCATCGAGGCGGCGGCACCGCGCCCGGCGGAGGCGGTCTCGGGCGGACGGATCGTCGTGTTGTCCTACCACTCCCTGGAGGACCGGGTGGTCAAGCGGGTGTTCGCGGCCGGTGCCACCTCCACCGCGCCGGTGGGGTTTCCCGTCGAGTTGCCCGAACACGCGCCTTTGCTCCGCCTCATCGGCCGCGGTGAGACGCCCGATGCCGCGGAGGTGGCGGCGAACCCGCGGGCCGCCTCGGCCCGGCTGCGGGCCGCGGAGAAACTGCGGGAAGCCCGGTGCGCGTGATGCGGCGTGGTAACGGCAGCGTGCTGAGCATGCCGCCCCGTTCGCGGCCGACGATTCCGCTGCCCGCTCCGCTCGCGGCCAGAGCCCGCAGCCGCGCGGACGCTGCGGCGGCGGAACCCGCATCGGCCGAGGGCAAACCCGGCCGGGCCTCCTTCGTGCTGCTGATCGTGCTGCTGCTCAGCGTCGGGTTGGCCGCGTTGCTCGGGGTGAATACCGCGCTGGCGCAGAGTTCGTTCACCGTCAGCCGGCTGCAGAAGCGCGTCGCCGACCTCGATGACCAATCCGCGTCACTGCAGGAGAAATTGGCCCGCTCCAGCTCGCCGGATGCCCTCGCGTCCGATGCCCGCAAGCTCGGCATGGTGCCCGCGGTCAGCCTCGGATACGTCCAGCTGGCCGACGGCTCGATCAGTGGGCACGCCTCGGTGGCGGGCGGCGCTGCGGTGCCGCTGACCCCGGAACAGGCTGCGGCGGCGGCCGCCGCCCAGGAGCGGGCCGCGGAGAAGGCGGCGCAGGACCAGATCGAGGCGGAGGCCAAGGCACAGGCCGCGGCCGAGGCGGCGGCCGAGGCAGCGCGGCAGAAGGCTGCCGAGCAGGAGCGGCAACGGGCCGCCGCGGAGGCCAAGCGCTGGCAGCAGAAACTCGCCAACCAGGACAAGGGCGGGGCGCGCAGTGGAGGGGAGACCGTGGTGGCCCCGCCGCCGGATGCGACCGCGGTCAATGCGCCCCCCGCCCCGCCGGCACCGGCTCCGGCCAAGGCCCAGCCCACCGAGACCAAACCCACCGCGACGAAGCAGAGGCCGCCACGATGACCGCTCGCCGTCCGGCACCGTCGCGTCGACCGGCACCGTCGCGGCGACCGGCCCGCCGTCCGCAGCGACCCCGGGTGCGGGCCCGCTTGGGCGATCCGGCGCGCCGCCTGGGCGTGGCCGCCGGTCTGCTCGGCATGGTCGTCGCGTTGTTGGTGGGCCGGTTGATCCAGGTGCAGGGCCTGCAGGGGGAGAGCTACGCCGCGGTTGCGCAGAGCGAACGGCTGCGCACCATCGACATCCCGGCCACTCGGGGGGAGATCACCGATCGCGACGGTGAGGTGCTGGCGCGCAGTGTGGAGGCCCGCACGGTCACCGCCGATCCCCATCTGATCGCCGATCCGGCCGCGTATGCGCACCTGCTGTCCCCGCAGCTCGGGGTGGACGAGACCACGTTGGCCACCCGCATGGCCGACCGGACCAAGCGCTACGTGGTGCTGGCCCGCGGCGTCGATCCGATGGCATGGCGGCAGATAGCGGCCACCATCGACCCCGGTACCGGCAAGCCGATCAGCGGGGTGTTCGCGGAGACCACCAGCAAACGGATCTACCCGGCCGACACGTTGGCCGCCAACGTGCTCGGCTTCGTGAACTCCACCGGCGTCGGTGCCGGCGGGATCGAGCACGAGTTCGACGACGTTCTGGCCGGCGTCGCCGGCAAGCAGACCTACGAACGGGACAGCCGCGGCGGTCGCATCGCCACCGCGGGCGGGCGGATCACCGAGCCGATCCCCGGCAACGATCTGCAGTTGACCATCGACCGCGACATCCAATGGGTGGCGCAGCGGGCCATCGCCTCGCAGGTGCGTCGCACCAAGGCGGACAGCGGCACGGTGATCGTGCAGGACGTGCACACCGGCGAGATTCTGGCCATGGCTACCGCCCCGACCTTCGACCCGAACAACCCCGGCGCCTCCCCGCCCGAGGACCGCGGCAACCGGGCGGTGTCCCAGGTCTACGAGCCCGGCTCCATCGGCAAGGCCATCACCATGTCTGCGCTGCTCGACTCCGGCTCGGCCACCCCGGACACCAAGATTCGCATTCCCGGCACGTTGGCGCGGGCCGGGCACACCCTGCACGACGACGTCGACCACGGCCTGTGGCGGCTGACGTTGTCCGGGGTGATGGCCAAGTCCTCGAACATCGGCACCGTGCTGGCCACGGACACGATGGGCATCTCAACGCTCTACAAGTACATGAAGGCCTTCGGCGTCGGCGAGCAGAGCGGATTGGGATTTCCCGGCGAGAGCCGCGGCATCCTGGCCGACGTCGGCGATTGGTCGGGCACGCAGAAGTACACGGTGCCGTTCGGTCAGGGCTACGCGGTGAATACCGTGCAGGTCGCGAGCATCTACCAGACCATCGCCAATGGTGGGGTACGAATCGCGCCGCGGCTGATCAAGTCGTGGACCGATTCCACCGGGCTCAAGCACGTACCGGAGGCCTCGGCCACCAGCCGGGTGGTCAGCGCGGCGACCGCGCAGGAGGTCACCCGGATGTTGGAGGCGGTGGTGCACTCCGGCGGTACCGCCCCGGACGTGAAGGTGCCCGGCTACCGGGTGGCGGGCAAGACCGGTACCGCGCAGTTCGCCGACCCCAAGTGCGGTTGTTACCGCGGTTACACCGCCTCGTTCGCCGGCTTCGCACCCGCCGACAATCCGGAGGTTGTGGTCTCGGTGACGCTGCAGCGACCCGCCAAGGGTCACTTCGGTGGCGAGCTGGGTGGTCCGGTGTTCATGCGCACCGTAACCTTCGCGCTGCAGGCGCTGGGCATCCGTCCGACGGGTGTCCGGTGGGCCCCGGTGACGATCGACTGGTGAGTGCTGACGCTACGTCAGCGCAGCACGGCCAGCGCGTTGGGCAGGTTGTTGGTGAGGAAGCCGTCCACGCCCAGGGATTTGACCTGCTCCACGTTGAGCGGGCGCGAGTCCACCGGGTACACCGCCTGACCACGGGCTTGCGCGGCGCGCACCAGTGCCGCGGTCACCGGGGTGTTGAACGGCACCAGAGTCGCGTAGTTCGACGCCCAGCCCTGGGCAGCGTATTTGTTGTTGAAGATCAGCCCGATATTCGCCGCACCGGCCGCTTGCAATTCGGCGAGGGAGTCCTGCTGGTCGCTGAAGAAGGTGACGTGGTCGCCGCGGTTCAGGCCGTACTTGTTGACGGCCTTCATGTATTGGGCGGCCAGGTGGTGTCCGCCGACGGTCTTGACGTGGATGAAGACCCGCTTGCCGGCATCCCGCACCGGTTTCAGCGCGTCGAAAAGGTTCGGCGCGACCGCGCCGTTCGCCGTGTGGCACTTGCGGTACTGGGCGTAGGTGATCTTGTTCACGTTGCCCTTGCAGTCCACCGTGTTCAGCGCCAGGTCCGTGTCGTGCAGCACCACCAGTTGGTGGTCTTTCGTTTCCTGCACGTCGAATTCGACGGCGTCGGCCCCGTCTTTGAAGGCTGCGGCCAACGCGGCCGGCGTGTTCGGGGTGGCCACCGTGACGTCGCCGCGGTGGGCCACGATCTCGGTGGAGAAGCCAACCCACCCGGTGGGCAGGGGCAGTGCCAGAGTGACCGCACTGGCCGCCGTCGCCGGAGGTGCCGCGGCGGGCATTGGGGCGCCCGCACGGGCCCCGGGCACACTAATGCTGAATACACTCACAGAAATTGCGGCCAACAATCCGACCCGGCGCCACACCATGCTGAATTGCCCCCGCGAATTCCGAACGCCAATGGCGTTCGCAAGATCAATGAATTGACTGCTTTGATTGATCGCGTGGTGTGCGGGTTTCACGTCAATCGGATGGTTTCTCGCTCAGCCGGACGGCTGAGTTCCGATGCCGACCGGATAGCCTGATCGGTCGTGACCCCACCCCCGTTGCGCCCCGGTACGACCACGCCCGTGGCGCTGTCGGAGTTGGCGGAGTTGTTGGCGCTGCCCGCGCCCCCCGGCGCGGACGTGGCGATCACCGGGATCACCCACGACTCCCGCCAGGTCCGCCCCGGTGACCTGTACGCGGCGATGCTCGGGGCGAACGTGCACGGCGCGAGCTTCGCCACCCAGGCCGCGTCGGCCGGCGCGGTCGCGATCCTCACCGACCCACTGGGCCGGGATCGCTCGAGCGCGGCCGGCCTACCCGTGCTGGCGGTGCCCGACGCGCGCGCGGTACTCGGTCGGTTGTCCGCGGAGATCTACGGCAACCCCGCGGCCGCGTTGTTGAGCCTGGGCGTCACCGGTACCAACGGCAAGACCACCACCGCGTTCCTGATGGAGTCCGGGCTGCGCGCGGCCGGGCACATCACCGGCTTGTTGGGCACGGTGGCCATCCGGATCGGAGAGGAGTCCATTCCGTCCGCGCGCACGACCCCGGAGGCCCCCGATCTGCACGCGTTGCTCGCGGTGATGCGGGAACGCGGCGCGGACTCCGTCTGCCTGGAGGTGTCCAGTCATGCATTGGACATGCACCGCGTGGACGGCGTGGTGTTCTCCGCCGCGTTGTTCACCAACCTCAGCCAGGACCACCTGGACTACCACTTCACCCTCGAGGCGTACTTCCAGGCAAAGGCTCTGCTGTTCCGCCCGGAGCACACGCACTGCGGTGTGATCAATCTCGACGACGAGCACGGCGTCCGGCTGGTCGGACTCAGCGCAGTCCCGGTGCTGACCTACTCCGCCGCCGGCCGGGCGGAGGCCGACTGGCGGGCCACCGAGGTCGTCGCCGAACCGGGCGGTTCCCGCTTCGTGCTGCAGGGGCCGGACGGAGCCGGCGGCGAGGGCTGGGTGGGGCTGCCCGGCGCGTTCAACGTGGCCAACGCGGTCGGCGCCACGGTTGCGCTGGTCGCCGCCGGGGTGCCGTTGGACGAGGCGCTGACCGGAGTGGCGGCTTGCCCCGGCGTGCCCGGTCGGATGGAACGGGTGGATGTCGGTCAGCCCTTCCTCGCGGTTGTCGACTATGCGCACACCCCCGACGCGGTGGACACGCTGCTGACCGCCTTGCGTCCGGTCACCGCGGGGCAATTGATCATCGTGCTGGGGGCCGGCGGGGACCGGGACCGCAGCAAGCGACCGCTGATGGGCGCGGCCGCGGCGCGTGGCGCGGATGTGGTGGTGCTCACCGACGACAACCCACGCTCGGAGGATCCGCGGGAGATCCTGGCCGCGCTGCGGGCCGGCGCGGACGCGGTGCCCGCCCGGGCGCTGCACGTCGAGCACGATCGGGCGGCCGCGATCGCCCTGGCCGTCGACATGGCCGGCTTGGGTGACACCGTGGTGGTGGCCGGCAAGGGACACGAGCAGGGACAGGAGACCGCGGGGGTGGTGCGTCCGTTCGATGACCGCACCGTGCTCGCCGAGGTCATGCAGGCGGGCGAATGATTCCGCTGCGGCTGGGCGAGATCGCCGCCGCGTGCGGCGGAGTGATCTGCGACGGCACAGAGGACCTCCTCGTCGACGGTCCGGCCGAGGTCGACTCCCGGTTGGTCAGCCCCGGCGGGTTGTTCGTCGCGGTGCCCGGCGAACGGGTGGACGGTCACGACTTCGCCGCCGCCGCGACGGCTGCCGGGGCCGCCGCGGTGCTGGCCACCCGCCCCGTCGGGGTGCCCGCGGTGCTGGTCGCGGACACCGTGACGGCGTTGGGCCGACTGGCCGGGCTGGTGGTGCCCCGGTTGGCCGCCGAACACGACTTGGTGGTGGTCGCCATCACCGGCTCCCAGGGCAAGACCTCAACCAAGGACCTGGTTGCCGCGGTGCTCGAGGCGCGCGGGCAGACCGTTGCCGCGCCCGGCTCGTTCAACAACGAGATCGGCCTGCCACTGACCGCATTGCGCGCGACGCCGGCCACCCGGCACCTGGTGCTGGAGATGGGCGCCCGCGGCATCGGGCACGTCCGCTATCTGTGCGAGATCGCCCCGCCGCGTATCGGCGTGGTGCTCAACGTGGGCGTGGCGCACGTCGGGGAGTTCGGCAGCCGGCAGAACATCGCGCTGGCCAAGGGCGAATTGGTGGAGGCGCTGCCCGCGCACGGCGCGGCGGTGCTCAACGCCGATGATCCGCTGGTGGCGGGCATGGCGCCGCGGACCAGGGCGCGCGTGGTCACCTTCGGGCTGCGCGGCGCGCAGGTGACCGCCGCGGACGTCACGCTGGACGCGGGACGAGCCCGATTCGAGCTGGTCACCCCGGCCGGGCGCGCCCCGGTGGCGCTGCAGCTGCACGGTGCGCACCAGGTCGGCAATGCGCTGGCGGCGGCCGCGGTGGGCCACGAGGCGGGCATGACCGCCGAGGAGATCTCCACCGCGCTGGGTGCGGCCGGCCCGCGCAGCCGGTGGCGGATGGAGGTCAGCACCCGCGCCGACGGGCTCACCGTGGTCAACGACGCGTACAACGCGAACCCGGACTCGATGCGGGCGGCGCTGGCCGCGACGGTGGCCATTGCGGGGGATCGGCGGCGCTGGGCGGTGCTCGGTGAGATGCGTGAACTCGGCGAGTCCTCCGCCGCAGAACACGAAGCACTGGGCAGGCTGGTTGCGGACATGGACATCTCGCGGCTGCTCGTGGTCGGCGAGGGGGCACGGGCGACCCTCGCCGGGGCGCAGCGTGCCCGAACGTGGGCGCACGAACCGGCATTCGCGCCCGATGCGGAGGCCGCGCTCGCGATACTGCGTGCGGAGTTGCGCACGACCGACGTGGTGTTGGTGAAGGCATCCCGGGCGGTCGGCCTGGAACGCATCGCCGCCGGGCTGCTGGAGGAGGGGACTTGAGGGGCGTTCTCGCGGCGTCCGCGGTCTCCCTGGTGATCGCCCTGCTCGGTACCCCGATCGCCATCCGCATCCTGGTCCGCCGGGGCTACGGGCAACTGATCCGCGACGACGGGCCCACCACTCACCAGACCAAGCGCGGCACGCCCACCATGGGCGGCTCCGTGATCATCATCGCGGTGCTGCTGGGCTACATCGCGGCGCACATCGTGCTGCACGACAAGAGCCCCACCGCCTCGGGCCTCTTGGTGCTGTATTTGATGACCGGCCTGGGCGCGGTCGGCTTTCTGGACGACTACATCAAGGTCAGTAAACAGCGCAGTCTGGGGCTGCGGGCCAAGGCCAAGCTGTCCGGGCAGTCGCTGGTCGCGTTGTCCTTCGCGGTGCTGGCCCTGCACCACGCCGACAACCGCGGACTGAACCCGGCCAGCAAGGACATCTCCTTCATCCGGGACACCACCGTCGGTCTGGGTGCGGTCGGGTTCGTCATCTGGGCCTACCTGATGATCGCGGCCACCTCCAACGGGGTGAACCTCACCGACGGTCTGGACGGTCTGGCCACCGGGGCTTCCGCGATGGTGTTCGGCGCGTACGTGCTGATCGGGGTGTGGCAGTCCGGCAACCAGTGCGGCTCGTCGGTGGTGCGCCGGTTGGGGCGCTGTTACGACGTGCCCAACGCCCTGGATCTGGGCATCGTGGCGGCAGCGGTGATGGGCGCCTGTTTCGGTTTCCTGTGGTGGAACGCGTCCCCGGCCAAAATCTTCATGGGCGACACCGGGTCGTTGGCGTTGGGTGGTGCGCTGGCCGGGTTGGCCATCACCACCCGCACCGAGTTGCTGCTGGTGCTGCTCGGCGGACTGTTCGTGCTGATCACTGTCTCGGTGATCGTGCAGGTCGGATTCTTCAAGATGACCAAACGCCGAGTGTTTCGAATGGCACCGCTGCAGCATCACTTCGAACTCGCGGGCTGGAACGAGGTCACCATCGTGATCCGGTTCTGGATCATCGCCGGGTTGTTCGTTGCCGGCGGTCTGGGCGTGTTCTATGCCGAATGGTTGTCCGGGACCTGACGATGCTTCAGTTGAGTCGGGACTCCGACTGGTCCGGTGTGCACGTCGTGGTCGCGGGCATCGGCGTGTCCGGGTTTGCCGCGGCCGACGCCCTGCTCTCCCTCGGCGCCCGGGTCAGTGTGGTGGACGCCAAAGCGGAGAACGAACGCGCCGCGGTGCTGGAGAACCTGGGTGCGACGGTGCGGCTGGGCGATGCGGAGACGCTGCCCGCCGACGCCGACGTGGTGGTCACCTCGCCGGGCTGGCGGCCGGACGCCCCGCTGCTGACCGCGGCCACCGCGGCCGGCATCGAGGTGTGGGGCGAGGTGGAGTTGGCCTGGCGGCTGCGGCCCTCGGTCGGCGCCGCGCCTTGGCTGGCGATCACCGGGACCAACGGCAAGACCACCACGGTGCGCATGCTCACCTCGATGCTGAACGCCGCCGGGCTGCGTGCGGTGGCCGCCGGGAACGTGGGCACGCCGCTGCTCGAGGTGGTGATGGCCACCGGCTACGACGTGATCGCGGTGGAGCTGTCCAGCTTTCAGCTGCACTGGTCGTCCTCGATCCGCGCGCACTCCGCGGCCATCCTGAACATCGCCCCGGACCACGTCGACTGGCACGGCAATCTCGATTCCTACGCCCGCGCCAAGGGCCGTATCTACACCGGCGCGCAAGTGGCCTGCGTGTACAACGCGGCGGACGAGCGCACCGCGCAGTTGGTGCGCGACGCCGAGGTCACCGACGGCGCCCGGGCGATCGGGTTCACCTTGGGCGCGCCCGGCCCGGCGCAATTGGGCGTCATCGAGGACCTGCTGGTGGACCGGGCGTTCACTGACACCGGGGAGCGAGCTGACCCGGCCGCCGCGGTGGAGTTGGCGTCCGTGGCCGACGTCGTGCCACTCGCGCCGCACAACGTCGCCAACGCGCTGGCGGCGGCCGCCTTGGCTCGCGCCTACGGAGTGCCCGCCGCCGCAATCCGCGAGGGGCTGCGCACCTTCCGTCCGGACGCGCACCGCATCGCCGAGGTCGCCGTGCTCGACGAGGTGCGCTGGGTGGACGATTCCAAGGCCACCAACCCGCATGCCGCCTCGGCCTCGCTGCGGGCCTACGACTGCGTGGTGTGGATCGCCGGTGGCCTGGCCAAGGGCGCGGTGTTCGACGACCTGGTCGCCGAGGCCGCGCCGCGGTTGCGCGGTGCGGTGCTGATCGGCGCCGACCGCGCCGAGATCGCGGCGGCGCTGGCCGCGCACGCGCCCGACGTGCCGGTCGTGGAGATCAGCCGGACCGATGCGGGCGCCATGGAGACTGTGGTGGCGGCGGCAGCGAAGCTTGCGCGGCCGGGCGACACCGTGCTGCTCGCCCCGGCGTGCGCGTCGATGGACATGTTCGCCAACTACGGCGAGCGCGGCGACCGCTTCGCTGCGGCGGTGCTGGCGAGGACCTGATCCTCGACCTGAGGTTGAGACTCGCGACACGCCCGGATGTGCGCGTGATTGGCCCGGCGGCCCAACAAACTTGCCCGGTGAGCACGACCGTCCGTCCCGCTGAGCTGAGCCTTCTCGGTCTCGGCATTCGTGCCCGGCTGCGCTCCCTGGATCGCCCGCTCACCTCCTACTACCTGGTGTTGATCTCCGGGTTGTTGTTGATCGGGCTGGGCCTGGTCATGGTGCTGTCCGCGTCCAGCGTGGAGTCCTACCGGCACAACGGGTCGGTGTTCGCGATCGCGCAGAAGCAGGCGGTCTGGGTGGCCGTCGGGCTGCCGCTGATGTGGCTCACCTCGCGGATGCCGCCGGTGGTGTTCCGTCGCATGGCGTTCCCGGCGCTGATCGGCTCGCTGGGTCTGCTGGCGCTGGTGCTGGTGCCGGGCGTGGGTCGCGAGGTCAACGGCAACCGCAACTGGATCTACCTGGGCGGGCCGCTGGAACTGCAGCCGTCGGAGGCGGCCAAGCTCGCCCTGGTGCTGTTCGGCGCGCACGTCCTGGCACGTAAGCAGAAGCTGTTGAACCGGCCCGGGCACCTGTGCGTCCCGTTCCTGCCCGCCTCCGGCCTGGTGGTCGCCATGGTGCTGTTCGGGCACGACCTGGGCACCACGATCGTGCTGCTGTCCATCATCGTCGCGTTGCTGTTCTACGTCGGCACCCCGATGCGCTACTTCGGCATGCTGCTCGCCCCGGTGAGTCTGATGGTGCTGGCGCTGGTCACCGCGGACCCCGACCGGATGCGCCGGGTGTCCTCGTTCCTGCATCCGTTCGCCACCTACCAGGGCACCGGGTGGCAGGGCGCGCAGAGCATCTTCGCGCTGGCCTCCGGCGGGTTCACCGGGGTGGGTCTGGGCGCCAGCCGGGAGAAGTGGGGCTACCTGCCCGAGGCGCACACGGACTTCATCTACGCGATCATCGGCGAGGAACTCGGCCTGATCGGTGCGTTGGGCGTGCTGGTGGTGTTCGCGACCTTGGTCTTCGCCGGCTTCCGGATCGCCGCGCGCAGCCGGGACATGTTCACCACGTTGGCCGCCGCCGCGATCACCACGTGGATCGCGGTGCAGGCCGCGGTGAACATCGGCACCGTGTTGGGTCTGCTGCCGATCACCGGTATTCCGCTGCCGCTGGTGTCGTACGGTGGCTCAGCACTGCTGCCGGTCATGGTTGCGTTGGGCATGTTGCTGTCCTTCGCACGCCGCGAGCCGGGAGCGGCGGCGGCGTTGCGTGCCCGGGGACCGAACCCGCTGCGCGAGGCTGTCGGCCGGGTCTTCCGGCGCCCACGTGTCCGACGACGCCTGCGCAAGTAGGGGAGCGATCTGTTGCACGTGGTCCTGGCCGCCGGGGGGACCGCGGGTCACATCGAACCCGCCCTCGCGTTGGCCGACGCGTTGCGTCGTCGCGATCCGAGCGTGGGTATCACCGTGCTGGGCACCGCCACCGGCATGGAGAACACCTTGGTGCCCGCCCGCGGTTATCCGGTGGTGCACGTGCCGCGGGTGCCGCTGCCGCGGCGGCCGACGGTGGACCTGCTGCGTCTGCCGGGGCGGTTGCGCGGCGCGGTGCGCACGGCCGGGGAGTTGTTCGACGAGCTGAGGCCGGACGTACTGGTCGGCTTCGGTGGCTATGTGTGCGTGCCCGCGTATCTGGCCGCCCGTAAGCGAAAACTGCCGATCGTGGTGCACGAGGCCAACACGCCGGCCGGCGTGGCCAACCGGATCGGCGCGCGGTTCACCCCATTCGTGGCCACCACTGCGCGCGCCGACGACCTGCCGCACGGACGACTGATCGGGTTGCCGTTGCGGCGCAGCATCGCCACGTTGGACCGGCCGGCGCTGCGCGCCGAGGCCCGCGCGCAGTACGGCCTGCAACCCGACCTGCCCACGCTGCTGGTGTTCGGTGGCTCGCAGGGCGCGCGCAGCATCAATCGGGCCGCGTCGGAATCCGCATCGGCGTTGCGTACCGCCGGTATCCAGGTGTTGCACGCCGTGGGGCGGGACAATGTGGGGTCGGTGAGGGTGGACGAGTCAGGGAAGGGTGCGCCGTACGTGATCGTGCCCTACCTGGAGCGGATGGACCTGGCCTACGCGGCCGCGGACCTGGCACTGTGCCGCAGCGGCGCGATGACCTGTGCCGAGTTGGCCGCGGTCGGCCTGCCCGCTTGGTACGTGCCGCTGCCCATCGGCAACGGCGAACAGCGTCGCAACGCCAAGCCGGTGGTGGACGCGGGCGGTGGCGGCATCGTCGAGGACAGCGACCTCACCGCGGCCTGGGTCGAGGCGAACGTGGTGCCGCTGCTGCGTGACGCGGACGGAATCGCGGCGATGAGCCGCGCCGCCGCGCAGCACGGTCGCCCGGATGCCGACGAAGTGTTGGCCGACCTGGTGTACGAGGCGGTCGGTCGATGACGCTGACCGCTGCCGACGTGCCCGCCGCAGATCGGCTCGGGCGCGTGCATTTCATCGGCATCGGCGGCGCCGGCATGTCCGGCATCGCGCGCATCCTGCTCGCCCGCGGACTGTCGGTGTCCGGCAGCGACGCCAAGGACTCCACCGCGCTGGCCGCACTGCGCGCGCTGGGCGCGAGTGTCTACGTCGGGCACGCCGCCGACCAGGTCGGCGCCGCGGACACCGTGGTGGTCTCCAGCGCGATCCGGCAGAGCAACCCGGAGTACGTGCAGGCGCGCGAACGCGGGTTGCGCATCCTGCCGCGCGCTGCGGCGCTGGCCGCGGTGATGGCCGGGCGGCGGGCGGTCGCGGTGGCCGGCACGCACGGCAAGACCACCACCACCTCGATGCTCACCGTCGCGTTGCAGCACTGCGGCGCGGACCCCTCGTTCGCCATCGGCGGCAGCCTGAATGAGTCCGGGGCCAACGCCCACGACGGCAGCGGCGACGTGTTCGTGGCCGAGGCCGATGAATCCGACGGCTCGTTCCTGCTCTACACCCCGCACGCGGCCATCGTGACCAACGTCGAGGCCGATCACCTGGACCATTACGGCACACCGGCGGCCGTGGACGAGGCGTTCGTCCGCTTCTCCGGGCGGATCGAGCCGGGTGGGTTCCTGGTGGTGTGCGCGGATGACCCCGGCGCCGCCAAACTCGGGCAGGTGGCCGCCGCGGCCGGGGTGGATGTGCGCACCTACGGCGTCACCGAGACCGCCGACGTGCGCGTCGAGTCGCTGACCGTGCTGGCCGGTGGTTACGGCTTCGAGCCGGTGGCCAACGGGCGGCGACTGGGCCCCGTGCAGTTGCAGGTGCCCGGCATGCACAACGTGCTCAATGCCGCTGCCGCGCTGTCCGTCGGGCTCGGCTTGGGGTTCCCCGCCGGTGAGCTGCGCGAGGGACTGTCCGGGTTCACCGGCACCCGGCGCCGGTTCGAGCTGAAGGGCAGCGGTGGGGGGGTACGGGTCTACGACGACTACGCGCACCACCCGACCGAGTTGATCGCGGTGCTCCGCGCGGCCCGTGAAGTGGTGGCCGGGGGACGCATCATCGCGGTGTTCCAACCGCATCGGTATTCGCGCACTGCGGCGTTCACCAAGGAGATGGGTTCCGCGCTGGGGCTGGCCGACCGCGTGGTGGTGATGGACGTCTACGCCGCCGGGGAGGACCCGATTCCCGGCGTGACCGGGGCCTCGGTGGCCGCCGGCGTGCCGTTGCCGGCCGGGGACGTGTTGTTCGAGCCGTCCTGGTCCTCGGTGGCCGGTCGGCTGGCGGACTTCGCCGAGGCCGGCGACATCGTGCTCACGTTGGGCGCCGGCGACGTGACGATGATCGGGCCGGAGGTCCTGGAACTGCTCGCCGCTCGGGACGGGGTGGACGCGTGAAGGGTCGCACCGTCCTCGCCGCGCGGCCCTCGACGCCGGCCGCGGCCGTGGCGGCATCGGTACGGTCCGCCGCCGCGCTGCGCGCCCGGCGGCGGGGTCGGTGGATCCGCGCCGGGTTGGCGGTGCTGGTGGCCGGTGTGGTCGCGGCGCTGGTCTGGGCGGTGTTCTTCTCCGCGCTGATCGCGGTGCGCACGGTGAACGTGGCCGGCACCTCGCGGTTGACCCCGGCGGAGGTGAGCGCCGCGGCCAACGTGCCCCGGGGTGGGTCGCTGGCGTTGCTGGACACCCGCGCGGTGGCGGCCCGCGCCCGGTTGTTGCCCGCAGTGCAATCGGTGCGGGTGGAACGGCGGCTGCTGCACACGGTGCGGTTGGTGGTCACCGAACGCACTGCGGTGCTGGTGCTGGACACGGTTACCGGCCGGCAGCTGGTGGATGCCTCCGGGGTGGTCTTCGCAACGGCCACCGCCGCGGACGCCGCCGGGCTGCCGGTGGTGCGCACCGCGCTGTTGACGTTGCCGCAGAGCACGTTGGTGTCCATCACCGCGATGCTCGCCGCGCTGCCCGCGCCGGTACGCGCCGACGCGCAGGTGGTGCGGGCGGATTCCGCCGACGCGATGTCGGTGGAACTGAGCGGTGGCCGGTTGGTCATCTGGGGGGACGACACCCGTCAGGCGTTCAAGGCGCAGGTGCTCACCGTGCTTCTGCACCGCAAGGGCCGTGCCTACGACGTGAGCACGCCCGAGGCCCCGGCCATCAGTCGCTGACGAACCGTCAGTTGTTGCTGCGCGACACGCCCCCGAATGTCCTTGGTGCGGTGCAGACCGGGCTCTAGTTTCTGCAACTGTCGTCAGGTTGACATAACTCTAAACCTCAACTTGAGGGTAAGAGTTGAGAGTGAGAGGCACCGGCCGTGGCAGCTCCGCAGAACTACCTTGCAGTGATCAAGGTCGTCGGCATCGGTGGCGGTGGCGTCAACGCCATCAACCGGATGATCGAGGTCGGCCTCAAGGGTGTCGAGTTCATCGCGATCAACACCGATGCCCAGGCGCTGCTGATGTCCGACGCGGACGTCAAGCTCGACGTCGGCCGCGAGCTCACCCGCGGCCTCGGCGCGGGCGCGAATCCGGAGGTCGGCCGCAAGGCCGCCGAGGACCATCGCGATGAGATCGAAGAGGTGCTGCGCGGCGCGGACATGGTGTTCGTGACCGCCGGCGAGGGTGGCGGCACCGGCACCGGTGGTGCCCCGGTGGTGGCCAACATCGCCCGCTCGCTCGGTGCGCTGACCATCGGCGTGGTCACCCGTCCGTTCAACTTCGAGGGCCGCCGGCGCAGCACCCAGGCCGAGGACGGCATCGGCCGACTGCGCGAGGAGGTGGACACGCTCATCGTCATCCCGAACGACCGACTGCTGTCCATCTCCGACGCCACGGTCAGCGTGCTGGACGCGTTCAAGTCCGCCGACCAGGTACTGCTGTGCGGCGTGCAGGGCATCACCGACCTGATCACCACGCCGGGTCTGATCAACCTGGACTTCGCTGACGTCAAGTCGGTGATGTCCGGTGCCGGGTCGGCGCTGATGGGTATCGGTTCGGCGCGCGGCGAGGACCGGGCGATCGCCGCGGCCGAGGCAGCCATCGCCTCTCCGCTGCTGGAGGCCTCCATCGAGGGCGCCCGTGGCGTGCTGTTGTCCATCTCCGGCGGCTCGAACCTGGGCCTGTTCGAGATCAACCACGCCGCTCAGTTGGTCGCCGAGGTCGCGCACCCCGAGGCCAACATCATCTTCGGCGCGGTCATCGATGACGCGCTGGGCGACGAGGCGCGGGTCACCGTCATCGCGGCCGGCTTCGACGCGGGCGTGCCCACCCCGTACCAGGAGCACTCCGGGCGGCGCCCGTCGGAGGTGCAGCCGACCAACGACCCCGGCGACGTGCCCACGCTGATCTCCGACGGCGCCCAGGGCGCGCCGGACCGTCAGTCGATGCCCGGCCCGCGGGAGTACCCGGAGCCGCGGCGCCGCGAGCCCGCGCGCAGCGTGCCGGTGCAACACGGCCGCCGCGCCCCGGAGCTCGGCCCGGACGAGTTGGACATTCCCGACTTCATGAAATGACCCACCCCGGCCCCGGCGGACCCCACCCCGCCGGGGCCCGGTCATCAGCTGCGCAAGTCCCCCGAGTGTGTAGTTGTGCAGGCTCCACGCGCCGGAAAACCTGCACGAGTGCACACTCGGGTGAGTTAAGGGCGCGACCGCGGGGGGTGAGGACGTGCTGCCGTTGCTGAGGGCGACATGGCCGGCCGGGGTGCGCGGCGTGTTCACCACCCGGGCCGGCGGGGTCAGCATGGCGCCCTACGCCGACCTGAACCTGGCCCTGCACGTGGGTGACGACCGGCGGGCCGTGGCGGACAACCGGGCCAGGGCCGCTGCCGCGATCGGTCTGCCCCCGGAGCACCTGGCGTTCGCCGAGCAGGTGCACGGCAATGCCGTCGCGCTGCTGGACGCGGCGCCGGACACGCCCCCGGCGGTCGACGCGATGGTGACCACTACGCCCTGCTTGGCCCTGGTGGTGATGGTCGCCGATTGTGTCCCGGTGCTGTTGGCCGACGCCACGGCCGGGGTCGTCGCAGTGGCCCACGCCGGTCGCAAGGGCCTCGAACTCGGGGTGGTGGCGGCCGCGGTGCGCGCCATGGTCACCTGCGGTGCCGACGTCGAGCGGGTGGCCGTCTGGCTGGGACCGTCGATCGGCGGATGCTGCTACGAGGTGCCCGCGGACATGCAGGCCGCGGTGGACGCGGCCGCCCCCGGCGCGGCCTGCCGCACCACCCGCGGTACGCCCGGTTTGGATTTGCGGACCGGCCTGGAGGCCCAGTTGACCGCGCTGGGCGTGACCCGGGTCGGCCGGGTGGGCGGCTGCACCGCGGAGACCGACGACCTCTTCTCCTACCGGCGGGATGCCACCACGGGCCGCTTCGCCGGGCTGATCTGGCGGGACGCCGCCGGATGACGTCGCGGCGCGACGAACTGGCCACCAACCTCGCCGCGGTGCGAGCCCGCATCGAGGCCGCGGCCGTCGCAGCGGGGCGTGACCCGGCAGAGATCACGCTCATCGCGGTCACCAAGACCTATCCGGCCGCGGACATCGCGCTGCTGGCTGAGTTGGGCGTGGCCGACGTGGGGGAGAGCCGCGCCCAGGAGGCGGGGGGCAAAGCGGCCACGCTCGGCGACCTGCCGGTGCGCTGGCACTTCGTGGGCCAACTGCAGACCAACAAGGCCCGATCGGTGGCCCGCTACGCCGATGTCGTGCACTCGGTGGATCGCACCGGCCTGGTCGACGCGCTGCGCCGCGCGGCGAGAGATCGGGCGGTGGAGTTGGACGTGCTGGTGCAGCTGAACCTGGACCCGGAGCCCGACGGCGACCGTGGCGGGGTGCGCCCGGTGGACCTGCCGCGGCTGGCCGACGAGGTGGCCGCCGCGCCCGGGCTGCGGCTGCGTGGGGTGATGGTGGTCGCTCCGCCGGGGATGGACCCGGCGCCGGTGTTCGCCCGGTTGGCGCAAGCCGCGGCCCGGCTGCGGGTGGACCACCCGCACGCGGACTGGATCTCGGCCGGGATGAGCGGGGATCTGGAGGCTGCGGTGGCCTCCGGAGCGACACACGTGCGTGTCGGGTCCGGGTTGCTCGGTGCGCGCCCGGGTAAGCGCTAGCGTCGCCACAGAGGCACCAACAGTGCACTCCGGCCGCGAGTGGGATGCACGTCCCGGCAGTCGAATTCGGACCTGAAAGGGCAGGCGCACATGGGCGCGATGCACAAGTTCGGCGTCTACCTGGGCCTCGTCGAGGACGAGGAGCGCTACCCCGAGGACGACCACCGCGACGAGATCCGGGAGGAACGACCGATGCGCGAGACCCGCATGCACGAGCCCGTGGCCCGCCATGTGGCCGTCGCCGAGCGGCGCGCCGTCCTCGCCCCGATGGGCTCCACCGCGGTGGCCGTCGACCCGTACCGCATCACCACGCTGCACCCGCGCACCTACAACGAGGCCAAGCTGATCGGCGAGGAGTTCCGTCAGGGCGTCCCGGTGATCATGAACCTCACCGAGATGGACGACGTGGACGCCAAGCGACTGGTCGACTTCTCCGCCGGACTGGTGTTCGGCTGCCACGGCACGATTGAGCGGGTCACCCAGAAGGTGTTCCTGCTCTCGCCCGCGGACGTGCACGTTACTGCCGAGGACAAGGCCCGGATCGCGGGCGGTGGCTTCTACAACCAGAGCTGATCCGGGGTCGTGCAGCGCGATTCCGGGGAGCCGGGCAGGATGGGCAGTGTGACCGGGGGAACGGGGTTTCGGCGTGAGGCGCGGCTGTGCACCAGGTAGGGATCGCACTGGTCTATATCCTGACTATTTTTCTGGTTTTGCTCGTCGCCCGCATGGTTATGGACTATGTGTTCATGTTCGCGCGGTCCTATCAGCCCAAGGGTCCTGCGGTCGTGGCGCTCGAAGTGCTGTACTCGTGCACCGATCCGCCGTTGAAATTCCTGCGGCGGTTCATCCACCCCCTGCGACTTGGTGGAGTAAGCCTTGACCTGTCGTTTCTTGTGTTATTTGTCATCGTCATTCTTGGGCGGGACGCCGCGCTGCGCTTGTGACGCGGTACGGCCTATCCCGAACGTCGACGATCTCTCTGAGGTGACCAGATGCCGCTGACCCCCGAGGACGTGCGGAACAAGCAGTTCACGACCGTCCGTCTGCGAGAGGGCTACGACGAGGATGAGGTTGACGCCTTCCTCGACGAGGTCGAGACCGAGCTGAGGCGACTCATCCGGGAGAACGACGAGCTGCGTGCCAAGCTCGCCGCCGCTACCCGGGCTGCCTCGACCGCGCCCGCCACCACGGCGCCGCAGGCTGCGGTTGAGGCCGAGAAGAAGGACGAGGCCGCCAAGGCCGAGCCCGAGACCACGCCCGAGCCGCCCAAGTCCGTGGCCGAGCCGCCCGCGCCGATCGCCGTCGAGGCCCACAGCGGCGCGGACAGCGCCGCCCGCGTGCTCGCGCTGGCCCAGCAGACCGCTGACCAGGCGATCGCCGAGGCTCGTGGCGAGGCCAACAAGATCGTCGGCGACGCCCGTTCCCGTGCGGAGGCAATCGAGCGCGAGGCCCGGAACAAGGCCGACGCGCTGGAACGCGACGCCCAGGACAAGCACCGCTCGATCATCGGTGTGCTCGAGACCCAGCGGAACGCGCTGGAGGCCCAGCTCGACCAGCTGCGTCAGTTCGAGCGGGAGTACCGCAGCCGCCTCAAGAGCTTCCTCGAGGGCCAGCTGCGTCAGCTCGAGGCTCCGGCCGAGAGCGAGAACCTCTCCAACGGCCCGCGGGCCTCGGCCGGGTCCAGTGCCCGGGCCGGCGCGCCGCGTCAGCCCATGCGCGGCTTCCTGATCGACGAGGACGAGAGCTAAGCACCAAGCACGCTGAGGCCCGGTGGACACCGTCCACCGGGCCTCTTGGCGTTCGTGGGGGCGGGTCGTGCGCTCCGCTCATTCATGATCTGGGCGAGCTCTCTCATACGCGGGGCGTCACTTTGGGGGCCGAAATGGGCCGCGAAATGACGCTCCGCGTATGACAGTGCTGAGCGCGAGGGCTCGTCAGGCCTTGGTGACGGTCAGCGTCAGGCCGAGGTCGGGGTCGGCGGCCAGGTCGGCGGGGGCGGGGAGTTCCTCGATCAGGGTGGCGAGCACCTCGCCGGCGATCTCCGCGGCGTGTTCACGCAGGGCGGCGGCGGCCTCGGGGTCGGTGGTGTGCCAGCCGAGCGTGATGCGGTCGGAGACCTCCAGGCCGGTGGACTTGCGGGCCTCCTGGATGGCGCGAATGGCCTCGCGGGCCAGCCCCGCCCGACGCAATTCGTCGGTGATGGTCAGGTCCAGGGCGACGGTCTCGCCCTCCCGGGCCACCGCCCAGCCCTCGCGTGGCGTCTCGGTGACGATGACCTCGTCCGGGCCGAGTTCGATGGACTCGCCGTCCACCACCACCGTGGCGGTGCTGCCGCCGCGTAGTGCGACGGCCAGACCGGCCGCATCGGCGGCGGCGATGGCGGCGGCCACCGGCTGGGTGCCCTTGCCGAAGCGCTTGCCCAACGAACGGAAGTTGGCCTTGGCGGAGTAGTCGACCAACTCGCCGCCGGCCTCGCCGAGAGACTCCAAACGGGTGACGTTGAGTTCCTCGGCGATTTGGGTACGCAGATCCTCGGTGAGGCCCGCCCAGCCGTGTGCTCCGACCAGCGCCCGGGACAACGGCTGGCGGGTCCTCACCCCACTGTCCGCGCGGGCCGCCCGGCCCAGCTCCACCAGCCGCCGGGACAGCGCCATCTGTGCCGCGAGGCCGTCGTCGATCAGCGACCCATCAACCCTCGGCCACGTGGCCAGGTGCACCGACTCGGGCAGCCCACCCGCATCGTCGCGGAAGAGGTCCTGCCACACCCGCTCGGTGATGAACGGGGTCAGCGGGGCCATCAGCAGGGTCACCACGTACAGGCACTCGTGCAGGGTGGCCAGCGCCGCGGCGTCCCCGGCCCAGAACCGCCGCCGGCAGCGTCGCACGTACCAGTTGGACAGGTCATCGACGTAGGCCGCGAGCAGCCGCCCGGCCTTCTGGGTGTCGAAGTCCTCCAACGCCGCGTCGACGTCGCGGGCCAACCGGTGTGCCTCGGACAGCGCCCAGCGGTCCATGGCCGGACGCTGCGCCACCGACGGGGCCGGGGTGCCCGGCGTCCAGCCCGCGGTGCGGGCATAGAGGGACTGGAAGGCGACGGTGTTCCAGTAGGTGAGCAGCGTCTTGCGCACCACGTCCTGCAGCGCGGTGTGCCCGATCCGGCGGGCCGACCACGGCGAACCGGAGCAGGCCATGAACCAGCGCAACGCGTCCGCACCATGCGCGTCCATCAACGGCAGCGGCTCGAGGATGTTGCCCAGGTGCTTGGACATCTTGCGGCCGTCCTCGGCCAGGATGTGCCCCAGGCACAGCACGTTCTCGTACGAGGACCTGTCGAACACCAGCGTGCCGACGGCCATCAACGTGTAGAACCAGCCGCGGGTCTGGTCGATGGCCTCGCAGATGAACTGCGCCGGGTACTGCCCGTCCAGCGAGACACCGGAGTGCGGGAAACCCCACTGGGCAAAGGGCATCGAGCCGGAGTCGTACCAGGCATCGATGACCTCGGGCACGCGGCGCGCTTCGGTCGAGCACTGTGTCTGGCCGGCTCCCGAGGTCGCCGGCTGGGCGGGGCAGGGAAAGGTGACCTCGTCGATGTAGGGCCGGTGCGGGTCCAGATCGGTGAGGTCGCGGCCGGCCAACTGGCCCAGCCGGGCCAGCGACGGGATCGCGGTCAGGTGGTTCTCCGCGCACCGCCAGATCGGCAGCGGGGTACCCCAGTAGCGGTTGCGGGACAGCGCCCAGTCGATGTTGTTGTGCAGCCAGTCGCCGTACCGGCCCCATTTGATGGTCGCTGGGTACCAGTTGGTGGCCTCGTTCTCGCGCAGCAGCGCGTCCTTCACCGCGGTGGTGCGGATGTACCAGGACGGCTGTGCGTAGTAGATCAGCGCGGTGTGGCAACGCCAGCAGTGCGGATACGGGTGCTCATACGGCAGGTGCTTGAACAGCAGCCCGCGGGCGGCGAGGTCGGCCACCAGCGCCTCGTCGGCCTTCTTGAAGAACACCCCGCCGATCAGCGGCACGTCCGCGGCGAAGTGCCCGTCGGGGGTGATCGGGTTGACCACCGGCAGGCCGTACTTGCGGCACACCTCGAGGTCCTCGGCACCGAAGGCGGGGGCCTGGTGCACCAGACCCGTACCGTCCTCGGTGGTCACGTAGTCGGCCAGCACCACGTAGTGCGTCGCGACGTCGTCGGGGAAGGCCACCAACTCGAACGGCCGCTGATAGGTCCAGCGCTCCATGTCTGTGCCGGGGAAGGTGGCGACCACCTTCGCGTCCTCGCCGAGCACCTTCTCCAGCAGCGCCTCGGCCAGGATCAGCGGCGCACCCTCGGGGACCTCGACCAACGCATAGGTGACATCCGCGCGCACCGCGACGGCGGTGTTGGAGACCAACGTCCAGGGCGTGGTGGTCCACACCAGCAGGTCCGCGGCGCCGGCGTACGGGCCGGAGGTCAACGGGAAGCGCACGTAGACCGAGGGGTCGACGATGGTCTCGTAACCCTGTGCCAGTTCGTGGTCGGACAGCCCGGTGCCGCAGCGCGGGCAGTACGGGGCGACGCGGTGGTCCTGCACCAGTCGGCCGTCGTCGAAGATTTTCGCCAGCGACCACCAGACGGACTGCACGTAGGCGCTGTCCATGGTCCAGTAGGCCTGGTCGAGGTTGACCCAATAGCCCATGCGCTCGGTCATCGCGGCGAACGCGTCGACGTGGCGCAGCACGGACTCCCGGCACTTGGCGTTGAACTCGGCCACTCCATAGGCCTCGATGTCGCCCTTGCCGGAGAACCCAAGTTCCCGCTCCACCGCCAGTTCCACCGGCAGACCGTGGCAGTCCCAGCCCGCCTTGCGGGCCACGTGGTAGCCCTTCATGGTGCGATAGCGGGGGAACACGTCCTTGAAGACGCGGGCCTCGACGTGGTGCGTGCCGGGCATGCCGTTCGCGGTCGGCGGACCCTCGTAGAAGGTCCAGGCGGGCCCATCGGCGGTGGCCTGCAGCGACCGGTTGAAAACATCGGCGTCGGCCCAGAACGCGAGGACCTCGCGTTCCATGGCGGGCAGATCGACCTGGGCGGGGACGGGACGGTACACGGGTATTGGCCTTTCGCGCGGGGTCCCCGGATTCGCCAGGAGCGGTGCCGAGATTAGCAATGACGGGCCGAGGGGCGCCGTGGGCGTCAACAGCCCGATTCGCGCTAGACTGTCACGGATTGATTACTCTCTGTGATTTGAGTGACCGGAGTCATACGGAGCGGTTCGGGCGGGTCCTATAGTTCGCGCACGTCACCCGGGTTCGGGTGGCGGAGCGGGCGGTGGAGGGCAGGTCAGGCATGGTCAAGGCCGGTGACCGCACCACGGGGCGGGTCGATGCCAGGGGCGCCCGGCAGGCCTCGTCGATTGTCCGCGCGACGGCTGCCGAGCCGGCTGTGCCGGCCCGTCGGGCCGCGCCGGCAACCAAGGTTGCGGCCAAGGCCGCGCCGGCGGTGAAGAAGGCCGCTCCGGCGAGGCAGAGCGCCGCCGCCAAGACGGCCCCGGCGAAGAAGGCGGCACCCGTCGCGCGCAAGGCCGCGCCGACCAAGAAGGTCGCCGCCGTGGCGGCCAAGAAGGCCGCGCCTGCGAAGAAGGCCGCGCCCCTCGCCAGGAAGGCAACGACCCCCGCGAAGAAGGCCGCGCCCGCGAAGAAGGCCGCGCCCGCGAAGAAGGCCGCGCCCGCGAAGAAGGCCGCGCCTGCGAAGAAGGCCGCGCCTGCGAAGAAGGCCGCGCCTGCGAAGAAGGCCGCGCCTGCGAAGAAGGCCGCGCCCCCCGCCAGG